>NZ_JBGTHY010000150.1:0-10715 GCF_041745955.1 Pricia sp. | reverse complement strand
CGGATTTTTTCCGACTCAAATCCCCTTCTCCTCAATCCAACGGAATTTATTCCTACATAAGAAAGAGGTTCCCTAGCAGCCTTTACAAAGGGCGGCACATCCTTACGTACCAAAGAACCACCGGTGACAAAGGCGTGTCGCCCTACGGATACGAATTGATGAACGGCAACCAGGCCCGCTAAAATAACATTATCACCGACCGTTACATGACCTGCCAAGGTGGAGTTATTGGAAAATATGCAATTATCTCCGACGATACAATCATGGGCAATATGGCAATACGCCATAATCAGGCAATTTTTTCCGATTACAGTCTTGTTTCGATCGGAAGTACCCTTGTGTATGGTCGCGCATTCCCGTATCGTCGTGTTGTTGCCAATGATTACCGTCGTATCCTCGCCTTTGTATTTTAAATCTTGGGGCGGGGCGGAAATGACGGCACCGGGAAAGATATTGCAGTTCTTTCCGATGCGGGCACCTTCCATAATCGTCACGTTCGACCCTATCCAAGTGCCATCGCCGATAATTACGTTATTATGGATAGTCGTAAAAGGTTCGACCACCACTTTTTTAGAAATTTTAGCTCCGGGATGGATGTAGGCAAGGGGTTGGTTCATGTTATTTTTTATCTTTTACCTTGACGATCTGAGCCATCAATTCCGCTTCACAGACCAATTTATTGTTGGCGTAGGCGTAGGCCTGCATGTGGCAAATGCCTCTTCTGATGGGGGAGATCAAGCTACAATGGAATATCAGGGTATCGCCCGGTAATACCTTTTGTTTAAATTTTACATTATCCATCTTCATAAAAAAGGTCAGATAGTTTTCGGGGTCCGGAACGGTGCTCAATACCAGGATACCGCCTGTTTGAGCCATGGCCTCCACCTGCATCACCCCCGGCATGACCGGGGCACCTGGAAAATGACCGATGAAAAAAGACTCGTTCATGGTCACGTTCTTCATACCTACCACGTGCGTTTTCGACAGCTCTATGATCCGGTCGATAAGCAGAAATGGCGGACGGTGGGGCAACACTTCCATAATCTGATGGATATCCATCAAAGGCGGTTGATTCAAATCGTACTGGGGCACTTTGTTTCGCTTTTCGAACTTGATAATTTTGGCCAGTTTTTTGGCAAATTGGGTGTTGATATGGTGGCCCGGTTTGTTGGCGATAACCTTGCCACGGATACGGGTGCCGGCAAGGGCCAAATCACCGATAACATCCAATAATTTATGCCGTGCGGCCTCGTTGGGCTGGTGCAGGGTCAGATTATCCAATATACCGTTCGGTTTTACGGAAAGTTTTTTCTTGTCGAAGGCATTTTCAAGCTTCTTCATCGTGCTTTCGGAAATTTCCTTATCCACATAAACAATGGCATTGTTCAGGTCACCGCCTTTGATGAGTCCATTGTCAAGCAACATCTCCAGCTCGTGAAGAAAACTGAAGGTTCTGGCACTTGCTATCTCTTTCTTAAAGTCAGACAGGTTATCCAATGTGGCATTTTGTGTACCCAAAACCTTGGTGCCGAAATCTACCATGGTGGTTACTTGATAGGTTTCAGCAGGAATAATGGTCAGTTCGCTGCCGGTGGCCTCATCCTTATAGGAAATTACATCCTTTACAACAAATTCATCCCGCTCCGCATCCTGTTCCTTGGAACCGACGATTTCAAGGGCTTCCACAAAATATTTGGCTGAACCATCCATAATCGGTGGTTCGGGGGCATCGAGCTCGATTAAAATATTATCGATTTCCATACCTACCAAGGCGGCCAAAACATGCTCGGAGGTCTGTATTTTCACCCCTCTTTTTTCTAGGTTGGTGCCCCGTTGGGTATTCACGACATATTCTGCATCGGCTTCAATAATCGGTTCGCCTTCCAAATCGACCCTTTTGAAAACATAACCGTGATTTACGGGTGCCGGAACGAATTTCATGGTCACGTTGGCACCGGTATGAAGACCGACCCCCTTAAGAATGACCTCTTTGTTTATGGTTCTCTGTTTCATTTGTAAATTAAGAAGTTCATACTCCTTTCGGACGGATATTATTTTTTTCAAGCTCGTCGAGCCGATGGGAAATTTTTGGCAGATTTTTAAAATGGACGTACGATTTATTGTAGTCGCCATAGTTAAGCGCGGGCGAACCTTGCAATATCTCGTTGCTCTTTACGTGTCGTCCGATGCCGGACTGTGCCTGGATCTTGACGTTGTCACCGATCGTAATATGGCCAACGATACCCACTTGCCCCCCAATCATACATCTTCTTCCTATTTTGGTGGAACCGGCGATACCCGTCTGAGCGGCGATTACCGTATGCTCCCCAATTTCTACGTTGTGGGCAATCTGGATCTGGTTGTCGAGTTTTACCCCTCTTCGTAAGATGGTCGAACCCAAGGTCGCCCGGTCAATGGTCGTACCGGCACCAACATCTACATCATCCTCTAAAACAACATTTCCGGTTTGCGGTATTTTTAGAAACTCCCCATTTTTATTGGGACTAAACCCAAAACCGTCCGCACCGATTACTACACCACTATGTATGATGCAATTTTTACCGATAACGGATTCGGAATAAATTTTGGCACCCGCAAAAACGATGACATTATCCGCTATGGAAACATTATCGCCGATATAAACGTTCGGATAAATCTTCACATTGTCACCAAGGCTGACGTTATTGCCCAAGTAAGCAAATGCCCCGAGATACACCTCCGAGCCGTAGGATACGTTTTCCGAAAGATACACCGGTTGTTCAATGCCGGTTTTATTATTCTTTACCTGATTGTAATATTCAAGTATACGTGAAAAGGATTCGTAAGCATCATCGACCTTGATCAAAGTGGTTTCCAACTTCTGTTCGGGAACGAAGTCTTTATTGACGATGGTAATGGATGCCTTGGTGGAGTATATATAGGATGTGTACTTCGGATTGGCCAAAAAGGTCAATGTCCCTTTTTCACCTTCCTCGATCTTGGCCAATCGGTGAACGGCTATTTCAGGGTCTCCCTCGAGAACCCCTTCTAAAATACCCGCAATCTGACCTGCCGTAAAAACCATGGGAACAAAAGTAAGAAAAAATACAAACCCAAAAGTCAAACCTAAATACAAATACAAATGTCAAACTCAAATACAAAATTTGACCTAAAAAGGGTACCCGTTTAGTTTTTTTGTTGGATGCACGATGCACGAAGCAGGAGGTTAGAGGTTGAAGGCCACGGATTACAGGTTTCGCGTTGAAAAAATCAAAAAATCTTCAAATCAGAACTGCCAACAGCGACCGCTATCGACCATTTTCTTTCGGATAGCAAACATAGTACTTGACCACCTTCTTCGCCAAGGCCTTCAAGTTCAACTGATCGGATGCCTTGGCGACATCGACCAGTTTCCCGTTTTTTCTTAGGATATTGATGTTCTGGAGGTCCTGGTTATAGGCTTGATTTTCAATGGTTCCGGTAAACACGAAATAGCCGGCCTCATGTGGCGTAAGGCTATGCATCTCCATAAACCGTTTTCTGTATTTCTTTAATCGTCCGTCGTCAATCGGTTTGTCCTTAAGCTTTATTTTCAACAAGCGTCGCTCAATGATCATGCGACATAATTGCGACAATACAAAATCAGGATGGTCTTGCCAAGCTTTTAAAGCCGCCAAAATATCGACATCATCAAGCTTGGAGAAAATATCGAGCACGGACCGGTCAAAATTATCCTTGTCGATTATTCGTTCCAGAAATAGCCGTAGCGCATCGCTACAGACCAACTTTTGTCCCTTTAAAACAAGTTCCTTCGCCCGTTTAAGGGTGCGGATCAAGAGTTGCTCGGCGACAATACCCGTTTTATGAAGATATACCTGCCAGTACATAAAACGCCGTGCCATTAGGAATTTTTCTACGGAATAGATTCCTTTTTCCTGAACGACCAGCCTTTTATCTACCACGTTCAGCATGGTAATCAGGCGTTCCGCGTTGATATTTCCCTCGGCAACGCCTGTATAAAAACTATCCCGCTTTAGATAGTCCATCCTATCCATATCCAGTTGGCTAGATACCAATTGGTTTAAAAACGGCTTGGAATATCGGCCTTTGAAGATTTCTATGGCCAGCGTTAAACTTCCGTTAAACTTATCGTTCAAAGCCTGCATAAACATCAGTGAAATGTGTTCGTGGCTTGTACCCTCTACAATACTATGCTCCATCGCATGCGAAAACGGACCGTGGCCGATATCATGTAAAAGGATGGCGCAGTATAGTCCGTTTTCCTCCTCGTCAGTTATTTCAATCCCCTTTAAACGAAGTACTTGTATCGCCTGTTGCATAAGGTGCATACATCCTAGCGCATGATGGAAACGGGTATGATGTGCCCCTGGATACACCAAATAGGATAGTCCCATTTGCGAAATTCGGCGCAATCGCTGAAAGTAGGGGTCGGCAATCAGATTGAAGACAAGCGCACTGGGAATGGCAATAAATCCGTAAATTGGATCATTGAAAAATTTCAACTTCATAGCGTTTTTCAAAATAGAATCTGTTTTGGAGCTAATTTGAAGAACTCAAAGTTATGGAAATGAGTTTACAATTCCCCAATCCCTTTTTTAAACATGAACAAAATAACAATTCTTTGGGCCGACGACGAGATCGATCTTTTAAAGCCCCATATCATTTTTTTACAAGGAAAGAACTACGATGTCATTACCTGTAAAAGCGGACAGGAAGCACTGGAAGAACTCCAAAAATCCCGGGTCGATATCGTTTTTTTGGATGAGAACATGCCCGGAATATCGGGATTGGAAACCCTCAATGAGATCAAGGTCATCGATTCTTCGATTCCCGTAGTAATGATTACCAAAAGTGAGGAGGAGTTTATCATGGAAGAGGCCATCGGATCTAAAATCGCCGATTACCTGATTAAACCTGTCAATCCCAATCAAATATTATTATCCCTAAAGAAAAACCTCGACCATTCCCGATTGGTATCCGAAAAGACCACGGCCAACTATCAACAGGAATTCCGGAAAATAGCGATGGACCTGTCCATGGTCAACTCGGTTTCAGCATGGACCGAACTCTACAAGAAATTGATTTATTGGGAATTGCGTCTAGAGGAAATCGAAGACAATAGTATGTTCGAAATCTTAGAATCACAAAAAGCCGAAGCCAACAACCACTTCGGAAAATTCGTCGATAAAAATTACGGGGACTGGTTCGTTGGGGATGGCCCCGTCATGTCCCATACCTTATTTAAGGAGTGGATTCAGCCCGAAATAGGAGATACCCCTACCCTACTCGTTATAATCGACAACCTGCGCTATGATCAATGGTACGCTTTCGAGGATACCATCGGGTCCTTTTATAAGAAAACCAAGGAAGACTCCTATTTCAGCATCCTCCCCACCGCCACGCAATACGCCCGAAACGCCATATTTTCAGGACTTACGCCTTTGGACATGGAAAAACGCTATCCCGACTGGTGGAAAAACGACACCGACGAAGGCGGCAAAAACCTGTTCGAGGACAAATTCCTAGGCGCACAGATCAAACGCTTGGGACTCGACATTAAATGGGAATACCATAAAATCACCAGCCTACGGCAAGGAAAACAACTATCCCAAAACTTCAAGACACAGAAAGACAATGATTTAACCGTAATCGTATACAATTTTGTGGACATGCTCAGCCACTCCAAAACGGAAATGGAAGTCATCAAAGAGCTTGCCAGCAATGACAAGGCCTACCGGTCGCTGACCCAAAGCTGGTTCAAAAACTCCCCCCTGCTAGAAATTATTCAACAGGCACAGCAACTGGGCATGAAACTCATCATTACCACAGACCACGGCACCATTAACGTAAAGCAGCCCTCAAAGGTTATCGGCGACAAAGAAACCAGCCTCAATCTACGCTATAAGACCGGCCGCAGCCTGACCTATGAAGATAAAGATGTACTGGCCGCCCAGGACCCGGAGCGGATTCACCTACCCCGTATCAACATGAGCAGTTCGTTTATTTTTGCGAAGAACGATCTGTTTTTTGCGTATCCCAATAATTATAATCATTATGTCAGCTACTATCGGAATACGTATCAGCATGGCGGGGTTTCGTTGGAGGAGATGATTATTCCATTTGTGGTATTGTCCCCGAAGTAAAATATCTTAACTTTGGTAGTACCGTAAGCTT
Source organism: Pricia sp. (assembly GCF_041745955.1). NCBI lineage: Bacteria > Pseudomonadati > Bacteroidota > Flavobacteriia > Flavobacteriales > Flavobacteriaceae > Pricia > Pricia sp. The sequence continues at coordinate 4,541 of NZ_JBGTHY010000150.1, read as the reverse complement.
CGGTATCAATGGAACTCCTTGGTTGTTTGCATTGCGGAGTGGTAATTCTAGAATTCACCAAGAAACGCATAAATTTTAACCCTATTTCGCATCCCTTTTATTTTTACGGAATCTTTTTTTTTTACAATTAAGGTGTGACCAAATACTCTTATAGGTATTTTCGCAAATCAATATTTTCTGACCAAGTTTCTTCGTTTCGCTTTCAAGTTTAGCAGTTGAAGGAGAAGTCTATATCACTACGCAAGACCTCCGGCTACTGGAATGATTGCTCTATCCGTTTAGAGAAGCTTTTATGAGGTAATGAATCGGAATATTTCAATTCATAGGTGGTCTAGAATTTTTTACAACAGCATATCCTATCCCAAAAATGCAGAAAATAACTTTTACACAACCCCTAATCCAAGAAGTAGCCCGACAACTCATCGAAAAAGCAACTTCTAAGACGTATAGTTTCCATGCTCCAATGGGTGCAGGTAAAACAACCATAATTAAGGCCATGCTAAAAGAACTGGGCGCATCAGACACAGGCAACAGCCCTACCTTCGGTATTGTTAATGAGTATCACGATAACCATGGAGAATTGCTCGCCTACCATTTCGATTTCTACCGACTGAACGACGAAATGGAGGCCTTGGACCTCGGTTTGGAAGATTATTTAAACCAAGACGTATGGATCTTTATTGAGTGGCCGGAGAAAATCGCTTCCTTACTTCCGGAGTATGCTGTCGATATTTATATTAAGATTATAGACTCAAAAACTAGACTTCTAGAAGTTTGACGGTAGTTTTCCCAGAAGGCAGGTTTCACATCTTCCCATCCGAGAAGAGCGGGTACGAGACTTTTGATATTAAATGCTTAACTCCCTTTTCTGTTTCTTAAACCTTATTTTTTTATTGCATTCTTTTCGATGAACGAACAACTTTTCGACGAAATACCCTTTTTTCCGGTTCAAGTGTCAGATTTTGGCGACAAATAACATTTAGTTACGAGTGTTTTTCTTACATTTACGGCAGTAATATAAATAATTAACTAAAAACCCTCACCAAAATGAAAAAAGTCGTATTCGGCCTAATGGCATGTGCAACCCTTTTAATTGTTTCTTGCGAAACTAATGACATCGCTAACGATGATCAATTGTATGAACAAGGCGTTGACAAAACAAAAATTCCTTCTCAAGCGAACAAACAGAGTTTTGTTGATAAAACCAAGATTCCTTCCCAGGCTAATAAGCAAAGTTTCGTAGACAAGACTAAAATACCTTCCCAGGCTAACAAATAAGGTTTCTTACTTAAAAACTTTAAGGGGCAATCAATATATTGCCCTTTTTTTCGTTACAAGAATTAGTAAAAGTTATTCTTGTAAAAATGGCAAAAAAATCATCCGAAATTAGTAAGAAGGCGAGAAAAAGAATTTTCATCGATTCAATTGGCGTTCTTCTTATTATCATATCTCCATTCGTATTCAAATTACATCAATATTTGCCCAGTAATCCCGAGGCAACCGTCTCACTTTTGGGTTTCGTATTCGATAGCAACGGCTTTGCTGATCTGAATACATATGCTTGGTTTTTATTAAGCAAAATTGTGCCTTTCTATTTATTTATAATTTGGTTTTTCACCTGTAAACACTGGTGGTACCATATTATTTTGATACCTGCAACGATGTATGCATTCCAAGTATTTGAAGTTTTGTACTCAGATGATAATATTGTTGATACAAGGAATATTATATGGTTATTACCTGTTTGCATGGTTGTTATTCCAACAGTATATCTTATTCGGATTAAATTATACGACCGACATGTCCATGGCATAGATTTAGAGGCCATAGAAGCTGAAATTAAGGTTCTCAAAGAAAAACAAGGAATCGACAAGAATTAACCCGAACCTATATCCACAGAAACCCCAAAAGAAATCAACTACAAATCCCTTTCCGAAAAAATCGACGAAAAACTTTCCACAGACAACATAGAATCTTATCTCAGGCAATTCCAAAACCAGTTGGGCGATTGGCTACATTTAAAGTTATAGCAGGCTCATCCTTCTTTTCTACAGTGAAATCTAGAATTTCCTAAAATGTCGTATTTTTACTGTTAATCGAATTTCTTACGATTAATTAGTAAACGCCTATGAACCAACCTGCTTCTCCTTTTAGCAAACAACAGTTACTTCCGCAAGAAGAGACACTGGAAGTGTTCCGCCAAAAAAGCGAACTTTTTATTGGCCTTCCCAAAGAAAACCACTATCACGAACAACGCATCTGCCTTACCCCGGATGCGGTCCAGGCCATTATCTCGAACGGTCATAGGGTACTGATAGAATCGGGTGCAGGCGATGGCGCCCATTATTCAGATCTGGATTATACCAATGCGGGTGCGGAGATTACGCGGGATACCAAAAAAGTTTTCTCTTGTCCCCTGCTACTCAAGGTCGAACCCCCTACGCTTTCGGAAATCGAAATGATGAATCCACAAGCCACGATTATATCCGCCTTACAGATAAAGACCCAGAACAAGGCGTATTTTGAGAAAATGGCCAACAAGCGGGTTACGGCCGTTGCCTTCGAGTATATTCGTGATGCCGATGGTAAATACCCTGCCGTACGGTCGTTGAGCGAGATTGCTGGAATTTCATCGGTGCTTATCGCAGCGGAAACCATGTCGGCCACCAATGACGGAAAGGGACTTATGTTCGGTAATATCAGTGGTGTACCGCCCGTAGAGGTGGTCATTATCGGTGCTGGTACGGTCGGGGAGTTTGCGGCCAGATCCGCATTGGGACTTGGGGCGAACGTCAAAGTATTCGATAATTCCCTGACCATGTTGCGGAATTTGCAGGCCAATCTGCGTCAAACCGTGTATACATCGACCCTTCAGCCCAAGAACCTCTTGAAAGCCCTAAGACGCTGCGATGTGGCCATTGGTGCCATTCGTGGTAAAGATCGTGCTCCCGTAATCGTGAACAAAACCATGGTTGAAAATATGAAAAAAGGAGCGGTCATCATTGATGTCAGTATCGATATGGGCGGATGTTTCGAGACCAGTGAGATTACGACCCATAACAAACCTACCATTGAGAAATATGGGGTAATTCATTATGGTGTGCCCAATATTCCCTCACGCTATCCGAAAACAGCCACGATTTCAATCAGTAATATCTTTACGCCCTATTTATTGGAACTGGGCGAAAACGGTGGACTCGAAAATTCCCTGCGCTTCGACAAGGGCTTGCGAAACGGTCTCTACATGTACCACGGCATTCTTACCAACAAGTCCGTCGGCGAATGGTTCGACCTGCAGTATAGCGATATTAACTTCCTTATTTTTTAACTCAATTTTCCAATGGCCTTTCTAAAACGTTTGGGTTTCTATCTTGTTGGATTATCCATCGGTATTGTATTCCTCACTATATTCTTAAAAAAGAAATCGGAAGAGACCGGAGTGGAATTCTGCTATTTCCCCAACTGCCGAACCTTGAAGGACATCCGTTCAAAACAGATATTGTATTCTGAGGATATTAATAGGATGTTGGCGGATAAACAACTAGATTCCCTCGACATCACCACCTTGCTAACGGATGGCGAAGTTGATTTTGGAAGAAGCGATACGAAATCCGAAGCCTGCAAAACGTATTTTATTAAGGGGTTTGTTAAAGAAAGGGAGGCGGTGTTGAAAGTAAGGAATTGCCAAGAAAAAGTATCTATAGAAGGGATTACCAGTGAATAGTACCCTGATATTTTAACTATCATGTATCGGAAACGACCCGCAGATAGGATTTAAGGTTTACTGCCTACCGCAACCGCCACTCCCACTAAATCCCCCTTCGTTTCCGCTCTTTTTTTAACAAGGAAAGCTCCCGTGTAGTCTGCCCGGCGACCGAGGTATTTTCGTCGGCCCTTCGAATCAGATAGGGCATCACATCACGAACAGGTCCGAAAGGCAGGTATTTGGCCACATTATAGCCTTTTTCGGCCAAGTTGAAGGAAATGTGGTCGCTCATACCGTAGAGCTGTCCGAACCATATGCGGGAATCATTATTGGCAATCTGTTTTTCTTCCATGAGTTGCATTAAACGATAGCTACTGTTTTCGTTATGTGTACCGGCAAAAAGGGAAATCACATCCAAATTTTCGACCATATATTCCACGGCCGTATCAAAGTTGGCATCCGTTTCCTCTTTTGAGGCACAAATGGGAGTGGGATACCCCTTTTCCTCGGCGCGTTCGTTTTCCTTTTCCATATAGGCACCCCGCACTGCCTTGACACCGATTTTGAAACCTTCTTTTTCCGCTTTTGACTTTAGGGCTTTGAGATGGTCCATCCGGTCCCAACGGTACATTTGAAGGGTGTTGAAAACGATGGCCTTTTTTTGGTTGTATTTGCGCATCATGTCCTCGATAAGGGCATCGGCGGCATCCTGCATCCAACTTTCCTCGGAATCGACCAATAGCGAAACATCGAGGTCATGGGCTTTTTTACAGGTTTTATCGAAGCGGGCCACTACCCTGCCCCACTCGGACTGTTCGGCATCTGTCAAGGGTTT
>NZ_JBGTHY010000149.1:0-12673 GCF_041745955.1 Pricia sp. | reverse complement strand
CCCCAAAAAAGCGGGAATCAGCTCGTGTATCGCCGATATAGGCGTTCACGCTTTCAATATGGTGGAATATACTACCGGATTACAAGTGAAATTCATTTTAAGCGATTTCAATTATTTGTACAAGGATAATAAAATGGATGTCGATGGCACGGTACTTATCCGAATGGGCGACCATATCAAAGGCGTTATCCGAAGCAGCCAAGTCGCCACGGGCGAGGAAAACGGATTGGCCATTTCCATCTACGGAGAAAAAGGGGCGTTTCGGTGGGAGCAGGAAAATCCGAATTTTCTTTACCTGTTGAGTGACACCAAACCCACCCAGATCTATAAGCCGGGCCATGCCTACAACAGTAAACTCTCCTTGGCCGGAACGAAATTGCCACCGGGACACCCTGAAGGGATTTTTGATTCCATGGCGAACATCTATCTCGGTGCTGCTAAGGCCATTCGTGGCAAGAAGTACGATGATGGCGAATTCCCCACTATGACCGACGGCGTTCGTGGAATGAACTTTATCGAGGCCACAGTGGAGTCGAATAAAGGCGGTAACGTTTGGGTCGAGCTGGGGAAATAAATTCTCACTGACTCAAATCAACCGTTTCAAAAAAGCATCCTTGCGCCGCGTGGAAACCTCTAGGTGGGTATTATCGTTCATGGTGACGTACCCTCCTTTTCCCTTCACATATTTTTTCACTTCCCTCAAATTAATAAGATGCGAATTGTGGATCCTGAAAAAATGTTCCGGCTCGAGGAGCTCTTCAAAGCTTTTCAAGGTTTTTGATACCGTTATTTTTTTGCCGTTTTTTAAATGGATATCCGTATAGTTCACGTCGGATCTGCAGCGTACAATATCGGTAACCTCCAGAAATTCGTAGCCGTCCATGGTGGGTACCGTTATTTTTTTTACCGTATGCCGTGCCTCTAGGTTATGCAAAAGCACATCGATTTTTTGTTCTAGGTGTTTAGAGGCCGATTTGGTTTCAAATTTAAGCAGGGCAATCCTTAAGTCATCGGCATCGATCGGTTTTAAGAGATAATCTACCGCACTGAACTTAAAAGCCCGCACAGCGTATTTTTCATGGGCCGTGGTGAAAATCACTTCGAAGGAAATGGGCGAAACCATTTGAAGAAATTCAAACCCGGTCCTATCATCGATCTGGATATCTAAAAAAACAAGGTCGGGAGACACTTCTTTAATTAAGGAAAGGGCATTTTGCAAAGTTCTTGCCGAACCAACGCATTTAATTTTTTCACGGAAAGGCACGAGCAGTTCCTTTATCCAATCGATACCATGTTGTTCGTCGTCTATTATTACTGCCCGTATCATTTAAAATGCCAGTTGCAGGGGGAGTTCGACTTCTACGCGAACGCCCTCATCTTTGTCGATTACCCGAACGTTTCCGTTGCTATTTTTGCGTTTGTTGACGATGTCTATCCTACTTTTCGTCAATTTCATCCCCAATGATTTGTTTTGGTCCGCTTTTTCGACCAGGTTCTCTTTATTCCTTCCCACCCCGTCATCATCGATGGCATAAACGATCATATTTCCCTTTTTTTGCACATCGACCACAATATGGCCTGGTCCGTTCTTAGGGGCGATACCATGCCAGATACTGTTTTCCATAAAGGGCTGTAATATCAACGGGGGCACCAAGGTGTTTTCTGCATCAAGCTCGGTATCAAGCTTGATTTCAAAGGTAAATTTTTTATCGAGCCTTTTGGATTCGATTTCAAGATAGGTCGTAAGCAATTCAAGGTCATCTTTGAGCGGTATCTCCTTCTTTTCGGAATTTTCCAACGTCTGCCGCATCAGCTTGGCAAATTTGATCAAATAGTCGCTGGCAGCAATTTTATCGTTTTTGGCGATAAAGGAGTTGATGGAGTTTAAGGAATTGAAAATAAAATGGGGGTTCATCTGCGACCTTAGGGCCTTCAGCTCGGTATCTGCCACCTTGGTGTTGAATTCGGCTTCCGCTTTTTGTGACAGGGCATCCCTGCGACGCTTGTACAGTACCAAACCGATTAAGGTGGCCAAAAGCAAGCTGCCGCCGCCTAGCATAGAACTGTTTCTGAGGGTTTTTTGCCTACTGATCTCGGCTAGGGCAATGGTTTGGGCTTTCTCATTCTCAAAAAGGAGGTCTTTTTTTATCAGTTCAGATTTTTTTTCCTCGTTGAGAATACTATCCCTTAGAGTAATGTGTGTTTTGTAGGCATCAAGGGCATCGGTTGTCCTATTTTGATTTTCATAGACTTTGCTTAATGTTTCCCAGGCAAGGGACTCCCATTCCAAACTGCTATTATTTTTTGAAATGGTGATACTTTTAAGTAATGCTTCCCGCGCATTGTCCATTTGGTTTTCATCCACATATAATTCCCCAATATTTCTAAGAATTACACTTTGGGAGTACATATTGCCATTTTCTTGGGCGCTGCTCAACCCTAATTTTAAATATTTTAAGGCCTTTTTGTTATCATCGATATATTGATAAGTCCGTGCCAGATTGTTGCAAATTGTGGGAATATATGCTTGAAATGGCTTTTTGTTGGCCATTTCCAAACAAATTAAAAATTCATTGATCGCTTCGAGGTATTGCTTTTGTTCGGTCTTTATCGTAGCAATATTGAACAATGCTATTAATTCGTTCTTCTTTGCGGCAGCTTCCCGTGCCAATGTTAAATTTGAACGATAATTACTTAAGGCCTTGTCATAATCCTTTAGGTCGGCATAAATATTGGCAATGTTGTTATGAATGGATGCTTCCAAAATTATATTTTTCACGCCTTTACTATATCCCAACGCTTTATGAAGAGCATTCAACGATTTTTCATAATCGGGCTTGTAGTATTCAATTAGGCCAAGTTGATTGTACGATTTTGCCAGCCCTTCCTCCCAATTTAGAGCCGTTGAGTTTTCCATGGCTTCCTGCGCAAATTTGCCGGCGTCACCCAAATTTTTAAAGACTAGCGCATCGGATAGCTTCAGCAGCGTGTTTACGCGAACAGAGTCGGTTTGTTTTTGATTTTCTAAAATCAATTCCAACGAATCGATTTCACTTTGCTGGGAAATACCCCTCAACGTCGCAAAAATCAGTACGATTAAGACAGCTGCTCTCATAATTAAGGTGGTTCGGGCAGAAGCAGGCGGACTTGGAGACAATCTAAGTTAACATTTTTTAACAAATATCTTCAAATTGGTTGCAGAAAATAATCCATTCGCCACAAAAAATAATTCTGCATAGTTTTTTATGGAAGAGGCATATAGCTTTAAACCTATAAAAACCAAAATCAGGGGTTATGAAAATTCTCAAGGCAATAGCATCAAAATTAACGATGGCAATAATTTTAATCTTTTCGCTAAGCTGCGGAAGCGGCAATCCCGATTTTGAAGGCGAATGGGTCTGCAAATCGGATAAGATGAACACCATTGGCATAAACAAAATCGGCGAAAAAACCTATGAGCTCGATTTTGGAAATAACATGGTCCTATCGGGCGAGGTCAATAACGATGGTGTATTGGCGGTGGAAATGCTGGGCAACGTTTCACGGTTTTCCATCAGTAAGGGCGAGCTCAGATTCTCTGGCGTCTTTGCCGATAATTGTGCGGACTATATTAAACAGTAATATCCAAAAACACAGAAAGAATGAGAACGATCAAATCAACAATTATAGCAATGTGTATCGCTTCAATACTACATGCGCAGGAAGCGGAAAGATCATTCGTACCCAATTTTGTAAAGGACGGCAAAGTGGAAAACTTTGAAAGGGTGGTGGGAAAAATGGAAGCCAAGGCCATAGGGTTTGGCTATGGTGGTGCCAACCGATACCTTACCGTTTTCGAAGGCCCCGAATCCGCAATAAGGTTTAATGCTGGAAATCTGCCGCAATTCATTTTTGCATATCCTCAAGGGGGTGAGGCCAATAATGTACAGACTAACTCCGGAGATTTCAAAATATACTGTTTTGGAGTAGTTTGACGGAACGGATATTTCCCCGGATGTTTGGTAAGCAATCAAGACTTTTTAAACCAGATAGTCCCGATAGTCATTGTAAGTAAAAACCAAAAAACATGAAAAAACTAAAAATAATACCCGTCGCCCCAATCGTGATTCTTCTTTTGACATTTGCCTTTTCTGGGTGTTCAAAAAATAGTGACGACCCCATTACCGTCGATGGGGAATATTTTATGCGGTTTAAAACGGATGGGGATGCCGTTGCCTATACCGAAACATCTGCACTTTCGTTTGATATTCCGGTACGAGATCCGAGCTATGCCTATATTATATCCGGCGGGGATGGCGAGGCGGGGTTCAACCTATACATTAGTTCAACTACACCGATAGAGGCCAATAAAACCTATGATGAAAAAATCGTGTTCGAGGATGGTCCACAGGCAATTTTGGGATCTTCGTTGACCGTTAACGATACTATTTATTCCTATAAGTCGGCAATAACTACACCAAATGGAGCAATATACCTATCATGCATCATTAAAATTACCGAAGTGTCCGATACCAATATCAAAGGCACTTTTTCAGGGGAATTAAGGGATGCCATTAATGTCGGCAACGATACTAAAATCAGAATAACCGAAGGATCTTTCAACTCCAAACGGGATTTTCTCGGGGTAGATAATTGAACCCATTAAACAGTTACACTCCTCCAAGGGAATGAAAATTTAAAATCAGCACTTATGAAAAATATGAGATTAACTATCGCACTACTGACACTAACATTGGCCATAAACTTAACTGGCTGCTCGAAGACTGATGGCCTAAGTCCTGAAGAAGAAATGTTGGCCGCCGATCAGTATTTTATAAAGTTCAAAGTGAACGGAAAATTGAAAGTATTTGCGAATGACAATGTAAACAGTGTGGTGCTGGGAACATTCAACGATTTGGCAGATACTGGGACTGGAGATCAATATGCATCGGGTATTATAGGCACAAATGACCTAAATGGCGACGAAGCTTATTTATCCATCACATTCAGCACATTTGAAGAAACCCTTCTGAATACCGCATATACCGACTACGAACCAAATGACCCAAAGATTAGGGCCGCCACCTTCATTGCTATTTATACTGTAGACGAAATAATCTACGGCAGTGTCGACGAAGTATTTTCTGCAACCCATCCAAAATATACCTCCGATTCTGAAATTTCTTTTATCGAGGTTGGGGAAAAATTTACCAAAGGGCGATTTTCCGGTACATGGTACAATGTTGGAAGTAATGATCCTTCCCTCAAAATAACCGAAGGGGAATTTTATGTGCCAAGACTAAAGAAGTAATATAGTTTCAATGAACCTAGTACTAACCAAAAAAACGTAGTACCATGAAAAAATCAATCGTTTATCTCGTCATCACTTTATTGGCAACCTCTTTTATTACGGCACAGGAATTTAACAAGGGTACGAATGTCATCAATGCGGGAGTGGGCCTCGGGGGTAGTTATAACATTTACGCATCTCCTTCGCAAAGCCCAGTAATCAGTGCAAGTTTTGAACGCGGTATTTGGGAGGTGCCGGGGCCCGGGGTAGTAAGCTTGGGAGCTTATTTGGGATTTAAAAACTATAAATATTCCAATAACGACAAATGGAGCTATACGATTATCGGAATTCGAGGAGCCTATCATTACAATGGACTGGAGGTGGAGAATCTGGACGTTTATGGTGGGGTAATGGCCTCATACAACATTCTTTCCTATGACGACAATCGGTATGGGGGTTTAGGCAGCTATGGCAGCCGCCCGAGCGCTACGGCATTTGTAGGTGGCCGCTGGTACTTTGGCGAAAACTTCGGGGTATTTGCCGAAGCGGGCTATGGGGTGGCCTATTTGACCGCTGGGGTTTCTTTTAGGATATGATGACAGTAATGTTTGATCGTAAAAGCGGAAGCCTCAAAATGTGTAATGAACACCCTAAGTAATTAAACCGATTAACAATTAAAAACTACAGATATGAAACGAAAAATTACTTTCCAAGTAGTGGCGTTTATGGCCACATTTCAATTTATGAGCGCCCAAAGCACCATTACCGTTGACAACACCCCGGGCAGCAATGCCCAGTTCAGCGATTTACAAATTGCGATAGCAAGTGCGCAGAGTGGCGATATTATTTATATCCAGCCCTCCGAGGTCAGTTATGGCGATATTCTTGTGGACAAACCCTTGACCCTTACGGGTTTTGCACATAGTGGGGAAAAACAAACCCTGATCCGTGATATTCGATTTGGCGAGGCCGCCTCCAATTGTAAATTCAGCGGTCTACGTATTACCAATCAATTTAGGGTTCAACTGAACGATGAAAGCGTCACCTTGACCAATATGGTCATTGAAAACTGTAGGATTGACGGCAGTATGTCATTCCTCCAGGGCGGTGTAGATAATATGATTATTAGAGGCTGTGTAATTTGGAGTTTGGGGGGGATCTCATCAGTAAATCACTATACGAATACGTTAATTACAGACTGTATAATCACAAATAATATCTGGGTATCAAACCACCAGTCCACCACTATCAAGAACAATCTTTTCTTAACAGGAAGTATGCGGCCCATCGGGAATGATGCTGGTAATAGTGGCACCTTAACCGTACAAAACAATATAATCTATATTTCTAGTTCTAGTACGATTGATAGAAATCATATGGATGTTATTTACGAAAATAGTTTGATTTATAACCGTGGTTCGGGGAATGCCCTTCCCTTACAGGGCACTGGTAATCTGACCAACCTCGATCCCTTATTTGTAGAAGACAATGATAATATTGCTTTTGAAGCAACCTTGGACGATTACCACCTTCAGACGGGTTCTGTTGCCATTGGTGCAGGTGTAGATGGCGAAGACATTGGCCTATACGGTAGCGGTGATTTTGTGTTCAACAATTTTGGCCTGCCCAACGGTATCCCCACCGTAAAGATCGAGGCCATTACCAATACGGTGGCCCCCGGTGAGAACATCAACTTGGTCATCAGCACTAACACCCACTAAGATCATGAAACGCACCTTATTCATACTATTCGGTCTTTGGACCTATATCGCGGCGGGGCAATCCATACCGTCGGGGGAGTATTTTTTTGATACGGAACCCGGGGTGGGGAGGGGCACTTCAATCGCCCTGAACGGCAATACGGGCCAATTGACACAGTCCCTGGCAATACCGACCACCGGATTGTCCGATGGGTTCCATAATTTTTATATCCGAACGCTTGACAGCAACGGCATTTGGAGTCTTTATGATCGCACCGTTATCTTTATTACCTCCTTTAATAATACCTCCGGGCCTATCATTGCGGCGGAATATTATTTTGACACAGATCCCGGTTCGGGCAGCGGCATTGCCTTGGCGGTGGACGACAATACGGGCCTGTTGTCGCAATCCTATGTTATCCCAACCATGGGTCTGTCGGTCGGTGCCCATACTTTTTTTATTCGGGTACAGGACGAAAGCGGGGAATGGAGTTTAGCGGATAGCGCTACCATTCAAGTTTCGGGCGATGCCATTGACAATTCCGTAACGCTTGATGGTACCACATTGACCGCAAATTATAACGCTTCCGGAGCAGCGTATCACTGGATCGATTGCGACAATGGTATACCGATCGCGGAGGAAACCAATAGAAGTTTTGAGGTTTTGGAAAGTGGGAATTATTCCGTGGAAATTACACAGGGGGCGCAAACCGTGGTCTCGGAATGTATCGCCGTGACGGTCACGATCGATCCCGACGATACCGATGGTGATGGCGTACCGAATGGCTTGGATGCCTGTCCGCAGACTCCCAAAAATACCGCGGTAGATGTTGCGGGCTGTGAGGTATTTTCTTTGGCCACATCCAATTTTAGGATACGTTCCACGGGAGAATCCTGTGTAAACAGTGCTAACGGAAGTATTCAAATTGACGCCGAGAAGCTACTGGACTATTCAGCGACCCTGACCGATACCAATGGGGCAACGGTCAATACCTTTACTTCCGACACCAGGTTTGAAAATTTGGTGGCAGGCAAGTATTCCCTATGTATTACGGTAGCCGGACAAGCGGGTTATGAAAGTTGCCAGGAGGTGGTAATCACGCAACCGGAAGCCTTGACCGTCACTTCCAAAATACATGCTTCAAAAGGCAAGGTAACCCTTAGCTTAAAGGGAGGAAAAACATATACCGTCCATTTGAACGAAGAGGTTTACACCACCTCTGAAAATGAAATAACGCTTCCCCTTTCGGCAGCAAGAACAACCTATCGGTAAAGACCGATAAGGAGTGTCAGGGCACCTATGGGGAAACCATTCTATTGGCTTCCAAAACATTGGTCTACCCGAACCCGATCAACCGCGGGAATCTGACCGTGTACCTTGGGGAAGGGGATTGGGGAACCGTTGAGGTTAGCCTTTATGCCGCAAATGGCACGAATATGCTTAAAAGATCCCAAGAAGTGTTGAATAGTGAGATACAATTCAATGTTGATGCACTATCAAAAGGGATGTATATGCTCGCCATAACAGCGAAGGATGCCCAGTTGCACTATAAAATAATACGAAAATGAAAAATAGACATTTAGTGGCCGTTTTGATCGCAATTTTGTTCGCGTCGTGTGGGGGAGGTGATGATGGAGGAGGCGATGATGGGGGAGGTTCGACCCCGGGCCCTGATCCGGATTCCGCACCAGCACCTTTGGCAGCTGTACTTATTTTTCCCGATAACAACTTGGAATGCAATGAAGGTAGCATTTTGAGCGAAAGCCAAAGTAATGTCACTTTTGAGTGGAACGCTGCACAAAACACCGATAGTTACGAAGTTACCGTTGTAAATCTCAATACCAATACGAACCAAACATCCAACTCCGCTACGACCAGTAAAACAATCACCTTAGAAAGAGGGTCTCCCTACGAATGGTTTGTAGTGTCCAAGGCCAACGGGACCGATAAGACGGCAACCAGCCCCAAATGGAAGTTTTACAATCAAGGTCCGGGTATTGAAAATTACGCCCCTTTTCCTGCCGATGCCGTCAATCCAAAAAGAGGGGAAACCTTGCAGGCAACCACAAAGATAACCTTGGAATGGCTCGGAAACGATGTTGATAACGACATCGAATCCTTTGAGGTGTTTTTTGGAACGGAAAAAGACCCAACGGTTTCTTTGGGAGCAACCGCTGAGAGCACGATGGAAGCGACGGTAGTTTCTAACCAAATATACTACTGGAAGGTAATTTGCACAGATAGCCAAGGCAATACTTCGCAGTCGGAAATTTTTGAATTTAGGGTACTTTGATGATCAGGTCGCTTGCGGACGGATGTATTCATACTTGAAACCCGCTTTTAATAAAGAGTTGGTCAAAACTGGAAAAGTGAATAGGGAAGAGGGTAAAGACCCACTACCGCCGAAAAACCATCTCAAACTCCTGACAGACCACAATCATACTTTCGCGCGGCACACGACCGAAGCTTTCGAGTTCTTTGGTAGAATACGCCCAGTGTACTTTTTTCCAATACGCCAGGCTTTTGTCGCCTTCGCCCTCGCGTTGGGCATATTCCGTATCGATCGCAAAGAAGGGTTTCAGGGTAACCTTGGTGGTGCGCACTATGCATTGTGCTTTGCCCTCCCAATCGGTAACGATAATAAAATCCCCGATTTTGGGTAATGCCTCTTTACGGTACTGCATCCCTAAGAGCGAATGGGAGGTCGCCCTTTTTATGCCTTGTTTTACGAGCTCGGCACATTCGTTGGCATCCTGTTCGTTGTTGCAGAAGTGAACCACTTTTGGGGCATCGACAAAGGCATGTTCTAAATGTTTGTCTAAATAATCGCCCCAAAGGGCGCGGGCCGAAGCGTTTTCCATAGTTATCGGTACAGGTTAATGCGTAGTGCCAATTTTTTTAAATGTATTTATCCTTCTAGAAATTCAAACCTGACCTTAAGCAAATTTCCCTGCCTTCAACTGTTTCACTGCATGATCCGCCGCCCTCGCCGTAAAGGCCATATAAGTCAACGATAGGTTTACGCAGTTCGATGAGGTCATAAAAGCGCCGTCGGTTACGTACACGTTGGGTACGTTATGTACTTGGCTGTGTTTGTTAACTACCGAGGTTTTGGCGCTATGGCCCATCCCACCCTTTTTTGAACATGGTATTTTTTCTCGTCTTTCTGCGAGAGTTCTCCTTTTAAGGGGTAGTCCCATTCGTCGTCGTTCATCGTGGGGTAGTCCTCGATATGCTTTACCATCCGTCCGCGTTCGAGTAACAACGTCTTTAATCCGCTTTCACACAACTCCTTGGCCGCCCAACCACCACTGATTCCGGTGAAGACCACAATGGCGTCATACTGCTCCTCTACATTCATATGGCAATTCTATTTTATTTCTGATGGTTTTCCTTATATTTATCACATCCCATGTGAATACTATTTTATGGGAATATTAGGAATTAAATATAGGGCTTATTCTTAAACCGAACACTATTCACAATAAGTTCAGTATCAAAAAGGAAATTACAAAAGGATGAAAACAATTAAAGGACCCGCCGTTTTTTTGGCTCAATTCGTAAATGACAAGGCACCGTTCAATTCTTTGGACGGCATGTGCAAATGGGCGTCGGACTTGGGATATAAGGGAATTCAGATACCGACTTGGGAAAGTTTTCTCATCGACAACGACAAGGCCGCCGAAAGCCAGGACTACTGCGATGAATTAAAAGGAAAAATTAACTCGTACGGACTCGAAATCACCGAACTCTCCACCCATTTACAGGGGCAATTGGTTGCGGTGCACCCCGCCTATGACTTGATGTTCGATAATTTTGCCCCGGATAAGGTTAAAAATAATCCAAAGGCACGTACCGAATGGGCGGTCAATGTGGTGAAAAAAGCAGCGACCGCCAGTCGTCGATTGGGACTTAACACACATGCGACCTTTTCGGGGGCTTTGCTTTGGCATACCTGGCACCCCTGGCCGCAGCGCCCACCCGGATTGGTGGAACTGGGCTTCGAGGAGCTGGCCAAACGTTGGTTGCCGATTTTGGATCATTATGAAGAAGAAGGAGTGGATGTGTGTTATGAAATCCATCCCGGCGAAGACCTGCACGATGGAGATACTTTCGAACGCTTTTTAGAAGCCACGGGAAACCACAAGCGGGTCAACATCCTATATGACCCCAGCCATTTCGTATTACAACAACTGGATTATATCGAGTATATCGATTATTACCATGAGTTTATAAAATCCTTCCACGTAAAGGATTCGGAGTTCAATCCCACCGGAAAAAAAGGCGCATTCGGAGGCTACAACAACTGGGGAGATCGCGCCGGAAGGTACCGTTCGTTGGGCGACGGCCAAATTGATTTCAAGACCATTTTCTCGAAACTCACCCAATACGGCTGCGATGTCTGGGCGGTGATGGAGTGGGAATGCTGCATCAAGAGTCCCGAACAGGGCGCCCGAGAAGGAGCCGTTTTCATTCAAGACCATATTATAGAAGCGACCGAAAGGGCCTTTGATGATTTTGCCGGTGCCGATATCGACAAAGATCGGTTGAAAAGAATATTGGGAATTGAAAAATAGACGATTGAGACGCGATGCATTGCATCTTTACGGTTGTACATACGATTACATTTGCAGGCGCGTTTGGCAGAAATAGTAATGACCTTTTAAATTAATAGCGAAACCTATCCGTCCGGCAGGCGGATTCATTTCTAAAAACAACATCCTATGAAAAACCTGACCCTAGTTATTTTTATCGCAGCCACCATTTTCGGATGCAAAGATAAAACCGAAAAATCCCAAGAAGAAATGACCGCCGAACGCATTGAAGAGGCCGAAGCGGAGAAGCCCCCGCAGGAATGGACGGTGCTTTTCGACGGCACGTCATTCGATGGATGGAAGGAATTTCAAAGCGACAGCGTTTCCGATACTTGGAAAATAGAGGAGGGTGTTATAGTTTTCCATCCTCCCAAAAATCGTAAGGATGGAGAAATACACGATTTGGTCACTGAAAAGGAATTCACCAATTTTATACTTTCGTTGGACTGGAAAATATCCGAAGGCGGCAATAGTGGTATAATGTGGGGCGTACAGGAAGACGAGGAGTTTAAAAAGCCGTACAATACAGGTCCTGAAATTCAAGTGCTCGACAATAAAAGGCATCCCGATGCCAAAGCGGGCACTACCCATCAAGCGGGCGCACTATACGATATGGTGGCTCCTTCGAAAGATGTTACGAAACCAGCCGGGGAATGGAACACTATGGTGGTCACCGTTGATAATGATGAAAAAAGGGGAAGTGTCGAACTCAATGGTGAAGAGGTGGTGACCTTTCCGGTGGCCAATGAAATGTGGAATACCATGGTATCGAAATCCAAATTTGCCGATTGGGACGGTTTCGGGAAGTTCATTCAAGGGAAAATAGCCCTTCAAGATCATGGCGATGAGGTCTCTTACCGCAATATCAAGATTAAGGAACTCTAAAGAATTTAAAACACCAAACTTGTCCCACCCTGAGCGCAATCGAAGGGCCAAACTTCCTTATATTAGCCAAATTCCAAAAAGCCCCTATGATCCAATCCATGACCGGATTCGGGAAGCACGTCATACAGCTTCCTTCTAAAAAAATTACCGTAGAGCTCAAATCCCTGAACAGCAAAAGTTTGGACCTGAGCGCAAGGATGCCCTCGGCCTACCGCGAAAAAGA
>NZ_JBGTHY010000148.1:0-2919 GCF_041745955.1 Pricia sp. | reverse complement strand
TTCCTCGACAAATTCGTTCTGCCGTAGCGTCTCAACAATGGAATCGTTGGGATCTAACTCCGCTCCGCTCTTCCAATATTTTTTGTTTGATGCCATACGTTTACCTATAATTTGCTACTCTCTTGTTCAATTAATAATGACACTTTCCGCATTCGAGTCCCCCCATCTGTGCCGCCGTTAAATTATCAACGCCGTACTTTTTGGAAAGTTCAGCATGGATTTTTTCATAATAAGCGTTGCCTTCGACCTTGATCTCAGTTTCGCGGTGGCAGTTGATACACCATCCCATGGTCAACGGAGCGTATTGATACATAATCTCCATCTCCTCGACGGGCCCATGGCATTCCTGACACTGTATGCCCGCCACCGAAACGTGTTGGGAATGATTGAAATAGGCGAAATCTGGTAGATTGTGTATGCGGATCCATTCTACGGGCTTGCTTTCGCCGGTATATTTTTGGTTTTCAACATCCCATCCAACGGCCTCATATAGTTTTTCGATTTCCTTGTTGTAATCAACGCCGTATTCCTCTTTACCTTCGGCCAAGGTTTCATCCGCAACTTGGTAAATTGATTTGTGGCAGTTCATACAAACATTAAGGGAAGGAATTCCCGAATGTTTGGAAACCCTTGCCGAGGAGTGGCAATATTTACATTCGATCTTGTTTTCCCCGGCATGGATACGATGCGAATAATGAATCGGCTGAATCGGTTCATAGCCTTGGTCTATGCCGATCTGCATCATCCAACCATAAGCGAAATAGGCACCTCCCAACAAAAGGAAAACAACCGAGACAAGTACCAAAAATTGATTTTTTGCGAAAGCTTTCCAAATGGGAAGACGCTTTTCGGAAGCTTCCTTTTCTACTACGATACCGTTGGCCGCAGCGATTCTCTGCAATGTTTTGTTGACCAAGAAAAGCATTACCACCAAAAGTCCGAAAACCAAGGTCAGCGCCCCTAAAATAATTTCGTTGGATATTCCGCCGGAAGAGGAGCCGCCACCGCCACCGCCTGCTACGTCAGCGTCAGCTGGCTTTTCCGCAGTTTTGGGGGGAGCGGCCGTGTAGGCCAAAATATTGTCGATATCGGCATCCGATAGCGTCGGAAAAGCGGTCATTGCCGCCTGGTTGTATTCATTGTAGATTTCGTTGGCATAGGCATCGCCCGAAGCGATGGTACCGGAACTGTTCTTGATCCATTTGTACAGCCAATCCTTGCCAAGGCCTTCTTCTTCTTGCAACCTGGATTGGACGTTGGCCAGGGCAGGCCCGGTCATTTTTCGGTTCAGGGCATGGCAAGCGGCACAGTTCTGATTGAACAATTGCTTTCCCGCCACAGGGTCGCCTTCGACCTCCGCAGCCTCTGCCTTCGCATCGTTTGCGGCTTGGTCGGTATTGGCAACCTGGGTGGCCGCTTCGTCGGAAGTAGCCTCTTCTTGTGCCATAATGGAAACGGAAAAGAGTAGGAAAAATAGTAACCCTATACCTGAAACTCTAGAAATTCGAGGGCAGTATGAAAGTTTTTGCATATGGACTTGATTTCTATCTGAACTTTGGCACGATTATTACAAGCCTATAGATAGTTATGCTTCGTTTTATCGGTGCTTAAATCAAGTGCAAAAATAAGGTATAGACTTTGTTTTGTAAATGTTAACGGATTGATAATACCTAATTTATAATTGTTCTAAATAATTGGTTTTTGGTTTTCATTGATGTTTAAAAAATTACTTTTGCACAAGACTTTTATACCCAATAAATTGCATTCCATGAAAAGAGTTGTTTGCCTTATGGTTTTTGTAGTATCCTGCGCTTTTGGCCAAGCACAAAAAGGAAAAATCACTATTAATCAAGATAAAAAAATCACCGATTTGTTGGCCATTTACAAGACGGCCAACGAAAGTGCCGCCTATTATCGCATTCAGGTCGGCTTTGGGGATTTTGCCAAGGCCAATGAAATCAAGTCAAAGGTGGAGCAGGATTTTCCAGGCCTTTTTTCCAATATAGATTTTGATTCTCCTACGTATAGGGTACGCGTAGGCCGTTTTAAAAACAAGCTCGATGCGGAGCGGAAGTTTAAGGAGGTGCGACAAAAATATCCTGATGCGATGTTGCTGCAGCCTAAGAAATCGGTGCGGTAGAACGGCGAAAATTCCAAGCACCAAATTCCAAAAAATACAACAAAAAAAATCGAACCTACACGTTCGATTTTTTTGTTATACAGTGGGGAAGCAATGCGGCGTACCTACGATAAAATCTGATTTTGGAATTTGGTGCTTGGAATTTTTCCCTATTTGGTTTTCAATTTCTTTTTGACCGCCACTTCCTGAAAAGCTTCTACAATATCCCCTTCCATAATATCATTATAGTTCTTGATTTGAAGACCACAGTCATAGCCTTTGGCAACTTCCTTCGCGTCATCTTTAAATCGTTTCAGCGATGAAAGTTCGCCAGTGTAGACTACCACACCGTCGCGGATGAGCCGTACGTTGGAATTGCGGAAAATCTTTCCGCTGGTTACCATACAACCTGCAATGGTACCCACCTTGGAAATCTTGAAGGTTTCCCGAATTTCGGCAGTACCGGTAATTTCCTCTCTAATTTCTGGCGAAAGCATACCTTCCATGGCATCCTTCAGGTCATTTATCGCATCGTAAATGATGGAATACATACGGATATCGATTTCCTCTTTTTCGGCCACATCCCTGGCATTGCCCATCGGCCTTACGTTAAAGCCGATAATAATGGCATCGGATGCAGAGGCCAACAATACGTCGGATTCCGTAATCGCGCCTACTCCTTTATGTATGATGTTCACCTGTATCTCTTCGCTCGACAATTTCTGGAAGGAATCCGTCAAGGCTTCCACAGAACCATCGACATCACCTTTAAGAATGATGTTCAGTTCTTTAAAGTCGCC
>NZ_JBGTHY010000147.1:0-7475 GCF_041745955.1 Pricia sp. | reverse complement strand
AATGGTTCATAAATATATATTTTTTAGGAGCGCAAAAGTAAGAATAATTGCGACACATTACAAGAAAATAGAAATTTCTTCGTTCTATAGGAACATAATCCCAAAAAATCGAACTTTACCCAAATCTTAACCTATGTTCATTGCCGATTATAAAGAAAACACGACTAGCAACACATTTTTTTACAATAGAACGAGTTTTTTTAGTATTTTGTCGATGATTTAACCCCACAAATCGCCCTATTTATGAAACTAAGAAGTATTATCGTAGACGATTCGTCTATGCAACGTATGGCCGTTGCAAAGCTGGTAAACAGTCATCCGCACCTTGCTATGGTTGCGGAATACAGCAATGCGATCGAGGCCAAAAATGGTATTAAAAATCATGAGATCGATCTTATCTTTCTTGATGTTGAAATGCCTATCATTAACGGATTCGACCTACTCGAATCCCTAGAAAACAGTCCCCAAGTAATCTTGATTACCGGAAAACCCGATTATGCGCTCAAGGCTTTCGATTACGACGTTACCGATTATTTGCACAAGCCGATAACTTTGGCCCGTTTCGATGCCTCGGTCAAACGGGCTATGTCTAAGTATGAACAAATGCATCAGGTACATGAAGACGAAGAGCATATTTTCGTAAAGAGCAACTTGAAAAAGCGTAAGGTCATCCTTAACGATATCAAATGGGTCGAAGCGCTTGGCGATTATATCAAATTGGTCACCGACGAGGCCAATATCGTTATCTTATCGACGATGAAATCTTTCGAAAAGCAGTTGCCCGAAGAAAAATTTCTCCGTATCCACAAGTCGTATATCGTAAACTTGGAGAAAATTGAAAAATTTAATAGCAAAAATGTTGAAGTAAGTGGACGGTCCATTCCTTTAAGTAGGAACAAGAAGACCGAATTGGCCGAAGCATTGAGCAACGTCTAGTATTCCTACTTTTTTAAATCATAGACCGCTGTTTCCAGAAGGAAATGGCGGTTTTTTTTGTGAGGGGATATTAGATGTGATCCACATTATAGATAACCCTCACACTACGATACTGAGAGACAGCGTTGAACGATTTTTCGATGCGTTTGATAATGGATTTCGTCTTTGTTAAGGATTGGTTTTGGGGAATCTTCACCATAACATTCTTTAAGAATTGGTTACGTATACGGGCGACCGGGGGATATTCGGGTCCCAGCACATTGACACCTAATGCATTTCGCAGTGCTTGGGCAAACCATTCGGCCGCCTCGTTCAACCGGTTGTATTCCTTATGCTTGAATGTAATTCGGATAATACGGTTTTGAGGGGGATATCTGTATTGCTCCCGTTCGTTCAACTGCTCTTTGAACATACCCTCGTAATCGTTGGTCGAGACCTGTTTTAAGATCTGATGGTAAGGATTATAACTTTGGATGATGACCCTGCCCTGTTTCTTTGTCCGCCCCGCCCTGCCCGCTACTTGGGTCAACAATTGAAAGCAGCGCTCGTGCGCCCGATAGTCGGGAAAGTTCAAAAGGGAATCCGCATTCATGATACCGACCAGGCTAACGTTCCTGAAATCTAGGCCTTTGGTCAGCATTTGGGTGCCCACGAGAATATCCATTTCATGCTGTTCGAAGGCGGTGATGATTTTCTCATAGCCGTGCTTGCCCCTTGTAGTATCGAGGTCCATACGCCAAGTCTTGGCCTCGGGAAATAAGGTTTCCAGTTCTTTTTCTACTTGCTCCGTACCGAAACCCTTAGTGTCCAACGAAGGGCTTCCGCAGGCTTGGCAACTCTCCGGCAGCGCCATGTGGTAGCCACAGTAATGGCAGCGCAACTGTTTTTTGTACTGATGGAAGGTAAGGCTCACATCACAATTGGGACATTGTGGGGAATGGCCGCAGGTTGTACATTCCACAATAGGGGCGTATCCCCTGCGGTTTTGAAATAGGATGACCTGTTCGCCCGCATCCAAGGTTTCTTTTATCCCTTCGAGCAGACGTTCCGAAAAATGGCCTTTCATCCGTTTTTTTCGGTTGTCTTCCTTGAGGTCGACGAGTTCTATGTTGGGCATGAGTACGTTGCCATAGCGGTGTTTTATTTGAGCATAACCATATTTGCCCGTTTGGGCATTATAGAAACTTTCGATACTAGGCGTGGCGGATCCCAATAGAATTTGGCATTGATGTAAGTTCGCCAGTACTATAGCGGCATCGCGGGCGTGATAGCGCGGAGCGGGGTCGAACTGTTTGTAAGACCCCTCGTGCTCCTCATCGACGATGATCAATCCCAACTCGGAATAGGGCAAAAACAGTGCGGACCTTGCCCCGATAACAATCTGTGCCTTCAGTCTTTTGGCCAAAACGTTGTTCCAGACCTCTACTCTTTCCTGTATGTTGTATTTGGAATGATAAACGGATACCTTCTCCCCGAAATAATCTTGCAAACGGGAAATCAACTGCGTCGTCAATGCAATTTCCGGCAAAAGATACAGGGCCTGTTTACCAGAGTGGATGCATTCCTCGATCAATTTCACATACACCTCCGTCTTACCGGAAGAGGTAACCCCGTGCAACAATACCGTTTTTTTATCCTCAAAACTTTGGGATATATCCTTTAAAGCCTCCTGCTGATATTCGTTTAGTTCCTTAAGGGCGAAATTTTCTTCTTCGCCCCCATAGTTCACCCGATCGGTACGGATAAAATATTCCTCCAGAATTTCCTTGTCCACTAAAGATTTGATGACCGCCTTTGAACCTCCGCTGGTTTCCTCTAGGTCAGCGACCTTGATCGGCTTTTTTTTGACCGCCTGCAACTGAAAAAGGGATAATACCACCTGACTTTGTTTGGGGGCACGGCTCAAGGTTTCCAAAAGAGCTTCCAATTTTTCCTCGTATAGATATTCCGCCCCCAATTTGACATAGCGTACCAGTTTGGGCCTGTACTGCTCGTACATTTCCTCCTTTAAGAGGATGACTTTCTTTTCCAGCAACCGGTTGAGAATGGGCAGGATATTCTTTCTATCGACGATGGAACTAACCTCGTGCACTTTCAATGTTGACTGATGCTGCAAAGCTTCATAGACCAAGAATTCATCATCCTCCAACTCCTTTTCATTTACCACTACCCTATCGTTTCTCAGAATCAGGGTCTCACTTTCCAGTAAAAATGCACTGGGTACGGCGGATCGGAAAACCTCCCCCAAAGAGCACATGTAATAGTCCGCGATCCACTGCCAATGTTCAAGCTGATATGGATTTACGATTGGATGTTCATCTAAAATCCGGTGGATTTCTTTGGCCTCGTATACTTCGGGTGGTGTGTTATGGACCGCATGCACCAAAGCCGTATAAATTTTGGATTTCCCAAATGGCACGCCGACCCGCATTCCGGGTTTTAAAAATTCCGCTTCCGATTTAGAAACGCTGTACGTAAAGAGTTTTTCTAAAGGGATCGGTAAGATGACGTTGATGAAATATGGCATGGTCTGCAAGGTAATAAGTCTGTAACTAAAAATCAGAAAATACCAAGAGAAGCGAACGGAAAAAATAAATAGTATCGAGCCAGTGGTTAGCGTTCAGCCTTCAACGCGCTTCCACGTCTGCGTACGGTAAATAAAGGCCAAGTAGCCCCGAACCTTGAGCTCGTCGGGATTATCGGGATTGAGCCATATCTTGCACCGGAAGGTCATGGCCTGTTGCGGGTCGAACAGCGTATCGCCCTTGTAAACGCCCTCGCCCTTATGTTCGGCATCTTCGATTATGGTCATACCCAATACCGGTTTATCCTTACGGTCGCCCTCACACTTTTCGCAAATAAAATTTTCCTTGCCTTCTTCAACGATTTCGATAACCCTACCATCCATTAATCCCTCATCATCCTTATAAATAGCGATAATGGCCTTCGGCTTCCCGGTACGGTCATCAATGGTCTTCCACTTTCCGAATACGGATTGTGAATGTAGCGCAGGAACGGCTAGTATAAAAAGGCATATAGTCACTAATTTATTCGTTGTCATCCTGTTTTTTATAGGTTTTTCTAAGGGAATTCAAAGTGGCGTTCAACTCAAAGCCGAGCAACAATATATTGGAATTTATCCAGATATAGACCATTAAGATCAATAATCCCCCCAAAGCACCGTACAATTCGTTATACCGCGCAAATTTTTCCACATATACACCGAAGAGATAGGAAGTCAGCATAAAAAGCAGGGTGGTCATCAAGGCTCCCAAAGAGAAAAATCGAGCCTGCTTGCCTTCGGCCGTTCCAAAATAGTACAGGATAGCCGTGGTGAAATACGACAGAATGATAAAGAAAAGCACTTTCCCGACCTGTGCGCCAATGATATCGCCATCGGTAAGGTCATAGCCCCTCGTCTTCGATGCCCAAACGCTCAGATAATCCAAAATATAAAATTCAAAATATACAAAAACGACCGCACCGACAATTAGCAAAATAGAAAGGATTATACCCACCATAAGCGCATAAAGATACTGCCTGAAAAAATTACGGGTGAGATCGACATGGTACGAATTCTCGAAACCCCCGAAAATGGCATTCACCCCATTGGCCATTAAAAAGATGGATATAAAAAAGGCCGAAGATAGCAGTCCACCTTGTTTCTGATCCTTGATCTGTTGGTAGATCTCATGAAAATAATCACTGGTCGCCGAAGGCAAAAACGATTCTAAAAATAATAGGAACTGAAAATCAAAATTCTCCGTCCCGACGCTTACATACGGAATGACGAAAGGCACCAAGGTCAATAAGAAAATCAGCAACGGAAATAAGGCCAAGAACAAACTGAAAGCAATCGAACTGGCGCGTGTGGACAAGGTACCCTTTAAAATCCCGAAAATATAAATCTCCAGAAGATCGAAAAGTGAAAGACCTTCAAAAGCAGATAGCTTTATCCCTTTAAAAAATTGCATCAAATGTTTGATACCGGGAATTTTATCCAACTTTTCCTCTACTTCTTGGGACATCTATACCGCTTTAAGGCTTAAATCCATATTATAAACGGAATGGGTCAGGGCGCCCGAAGAGATATAATCCACACCACATTCAGCGTATTTTCTGATGGTCGTTTCGTCGATACCACCCGAAGATTCGGTCAGACAGCTGTTTCCGATCAGTTCGACCGCCTTACGGGTATCCTCATAATTGAAGTTGTCGATTAAAATACGATATATGCCTTCAGATTCTAGAATTTCCATGATTTCATCTAGATTACGAGCTTCTACTATAATGTTCAGATCGCGATCGGTATTCTTTAAATAGCGCTTTGTTTTTTGGATGGCCTTTGTGATGCCCCCCGCAAAATCGATATGGTTATCCTTTAGCATGATCATATCGTACAAGGCGAATCTGTGGTTCTCGCCGCCGCCTATCTTGACCGCCCACTTCTCGATGGCACGAATGCCCGGGGTGGTTTTACGGGTGTCGAGAATCTGGGTACCGGTACCTTTCAACAACTTTACGAACGTATTCGTTTTGGCGGCAATGGCACTCATTCGCTGCATGGCGTTCAATACGATGCGCTCTGCTTTTAAGATGCTCTGCGAGCTGCCGGAAACATAAAAGGCGATATCGCCATAGGTTACCGGTGAACCATCTGTGATACAGATTTCAAGTTCCAGATTTCCATCCACCTGGGCAAAGACCTGCATGGCAAAATCGATACCTGCAATAATGCCGTCTTCCTTGACCAGCAATTTCGCCTTTCCTTTGGCCGATTTGGGTATACAGGCCAAAGAACTATGGTCACCATCGCCCACATCTTCGCGAATAGCGTTTTCTATGATACGATCGATTTCGGTTTGAAATTGTGCTTCGGTAATCATGTATGTGGGTATAGGTTAATGCTAAATTAGTAAATTGTAATTTGGTTCCGCGGTATCACGGTAGCGTTATGCGGAGAATTCCTTTGTGAATTGACGCAAAGCTACTTATCAGTTATAAACTTAGATTAATGACTATCAAATTATTAGCCATTGGGAAAACGGACAATATCCCTTTACAAGTGCTTATTTCAGAATATGAAAGCCGACTAAAGCATTATATCAGGTTTGAGCTCGTGACCATTTCCGATATCAAGAACGTAAAAAACCTTTCCGAAGTACAACAAAAAGATAAAGAGGGCGAACTGATTTTGAAAAAATTGGCACTTACCGATATTCTAGTGCTTCTTGACGAAAATGGGAAACAGTTTTCCTCTATTGACTTTTCGAAATATCTTCAAAAGAAGATGAATTCCGGAATCAAGCAATTGGTTTTTGCTATTGGAGGCCCTTATGGTTTCAGCGATGCCGTTTATGAAAAGGCTCAGGGCAAAATCAGCCTGTCGAAAATGACCTTTTCGCATCAGATGGTGCGGTTATTTGTTGTAGAGCAAGTGTACAGGGCGTTTACGATTTTGAGGAATGAGCCGTATCATCATGGGTGAAAGTCTGGTAAGTTAGTATAGTACCCGAAACTTAATCGTATTATCTACTTTCTTCAGGGCCTTAATGACATCTTTGTTATATTCCTTATCCAAATCCGTAATTACATAGCCTACTTCACTGTCGGTAGATAAATACTGTCCTAAAATATTCAGCTCGTACTCCGCCAAAACAGCATTGATCTTCGCCATGATTCCCGGCATGTTTTTATGGATATGCAAAAAACGGTGCGCCTTGCTCAATTTAGGCAAACGGATATTGGGAAAGTTTACCGCATCGACCGTATTTCCGGAATTGATGTAATCCATTATTTTATTGGGCACAAAATCGGCGATGTCCCGCTGTGCCTCTTCGGTGCTGCCCCCGATATGCGGAGTGAGAATTACGTTGCCAAGGCCTTGCAATTCGGTATTGAATTCACCATTGCTTGCTGGTTCTTCAGGATATACGTCAATGGCGGCACCACCCAGTTTCCCACTTTTCAAGGCCTTCGCCAAGGCTTCAATATCCACCACAAACCCTCGGGAAAGGTTTACCAATAACGCCCCGTCCCGCATCTGCTTGATTTCGCGTTCGCCGATAAAATTCTTGTTGGCCGGATTATCGTCGATATGAAGCGTCACTACGTCGGAAACGTTCAAAAGATCCTCAAGGGTTGCGCATTTTTTTGCATTGCCCAAGGCCAGACTATCCTCTATGTCATAATAATATACCCTCATACCTAGGGCTTCCGCTAAAATGGATAACTGTTTTCCGATGTTACCATAGCCCACGATACCAAGGTTCTTTCCGCGTACTTCCCGTGATCCGGTAGCCGTCTTTTGCCAAGATCCGCCATGTATTTCGGTACTTCTGGGAAATATACTGCGCATTAGCATAATGATTTCCCCTATGGCCAGTTCGACCACTGACCGAGTATTGCTATAAGGCGCATTGAAAACGACTACCCCCTTCTTTTTGGCATGTTCAAGATCGATCTGGGTGGTACCTATACAAAAAGCACCCACAACTAATAACTTGTTGGCGGCGTCAAGCACCTTTTGGGTCACTTGG
>NZ_JBGTHY010000146.1:0-5890 GCF_041745955.1 Pricia sp. | reverse complement strand
AAATTCGAAAAATGGGCCTATACTGTACCCTACACCATGCGTAACCCTTTGTATCATTGGACGCACATGGAACTTTCGCGGTACTTTGACTGTGCCGACCTACTCTCGGAGAAAAATGCATCATCCATATACATATCGGTTTCGGATACGCTCAATACTCCCGAGTTCAGTTGCCGTAACCTGATGTCAAAAATGAACGTAGAAGTGCTATGTACGACGGAAGATCCGACGGATACATTAGAGCATCATCAAAAGCTGGCCGAAAGCGATTTTGGCACCAAGGTCAGCACAGCTTTTCGGCCAGACAAGGCCATTTTTATCAACAGCGATAGCTACAATTCATATATAGATACCCTTGGGGATGTTTCAGGCGTTTCCATCGACACCTATGACGCGCTGTGCGATGCCCTGAAAAAGCGTATTTCCTTCTTTCACGACAACGGTTGCCGGCTCTGCGATCATGGTCTGAACCATCTTTCCGCCGATGATTTTACCGAGGCAGAGGTCAAATCCATCTTTAAAAAACGCAGGGAAGGCCATAATCTATCGGAAGAAGAGGCAAGCAAGTTTCAAAGTGCCCTGCTTCTGTTTCTTTCGGAAACCTATCACGGTTTCGGTTGGGTACAGCAATTTCATCTGGGCGCTTTACGTAACAATAATGGCCGTATGCTAGAAAAATTGGGGCCCGATACGGGATGGGATTCCATCGGCGACTACCAGCAGGCAGAAAGCCTATCGAAGTTTTTGGACACTTTGGACGGTAAGGACAAACTGGCCAAGACCATCCTCTATAACGTCAACCCCACATTTAATGCGGTCATGGCCACTATGATCGGTAATTTCAACGACGGTAGCGTAAAAGGCAAAGTACAGTGGGGCTCGGGTTGGTGGTTCTTGGATCAAAAGGATGGAATGACCGGGCAGATGAACACGCTTTCGAATATGGGACTTATAAGTTGCTTCATCGGAATGCTTACCGATTCGAGAAGTTTCTTATCCTTTCCCAGGCATGAATATTTTCGCCGTATTTTGTGTAACCTTTTTGGAGAGGATATCAAAAATGGGGAATTGCCCAACGACATGGACTGGATCGGCAAATTAGTGCAGGATATCAGTTATACTAACGCTAAGGAATACTTTGATTTTTGATGAAACCGTATCTAAAACATGTCGTTTGTCTTCTGCTCGTATTGGGGTCGTACTCCTGTGATGAATTAGCTGGAACGCGAACCATCCGTTTGGGCCATGGTCTGGATACCGGCCACTCGGTACATAAGGCGATGGTCAAAATGGGCGAGAACCTTCAAGAGCTCTCCGGAGGAAAAATGGTCCTGAAAATTTATCCCAGCCAACAATTGGGCACCGAACGGCAATGCCTTGAACTGTTGCAGATCGGCAGTCTCGATATGACCAAGGTTTCCGTAGGTACGCTAGAGAACTTTGCGCCAAAAATGAAGGTCTTGGGCCTCCCCTTTTTATTCCGTGACAGGCAGCACTCCTTCGACGTACTTGATGGCCCCATCGGGCAAAGTTTGCTGAACGAAGGGCAGCAATATTGGCTCAAAGGTCTAGGGTATTACGATGCCGGTAGCCGAAGCTTCTACACAAAAGACCGGCCCATATATAACCCTAAAGACCTCGAAGGATTGAAAATAAGGGTGATGGAAAGTATTACCGCCGTAAATATGGTAAAAGAACTTGGCGGTTCGCCGACCCCTATATCTTGGGGCGAACTTTATACCGCCTTACAACAGGGCGTGGTAGACGGTGCAGAAAACAACCCGCCCAGTTTTTACCTCTCAAGACATTATGAAGTATGTAAGTTTTACACGTTGGACGAGCATACCGTACTGCCCGACGTATTGCTGGCTGGCACCTACCTGTGGGAAAAGCTTTCCGAGGAAGAACGGGGCTGGTTGAAGCAAGCCGTTGACAATTCCATCGGATACCAAAGGAAATTATGGTTGGAATCTGAAGAAGAGGCCCTTGCGGAAGTACAGAAAGCCGGCGTGGAGATAATTAGACCCGATAAAGAATTGTTTTCCGAAGGAGTAAAGGAAATTTACGACAAGTATAAAAACGATACCGAAATGTATCAAATGATACAGGATATACGGGCAACGAAGTAACCAACCCATCCAACAAATGCAACTACGAAAAACAATCGATAAAGTACTGGCGAACGCCTTGGTCATAATCATGGCTGTAATGGTGGTGAACGTGTTGTGGCAAGTAGCCAGCCGGTTTCTTTTGGGCGCCCCCAGTTCCTTTACCGACGAGTTGGCCCGATACCTTTTGATCTGGATCGGCATCTTGGGCGCTGCCTATGTTTCAGGCCAAAACTTGCATGTGGCCATCGATGTGTTGCCGAAGCGTCTCAGTGAGAAGACGCAGAAAAGGTTACGGCTTGTTGTTACATGGTCTATAATCCTATTCAGCCTTTGCGCCTTTGTCATTGGCGGAGCTAGGCTCGTCTATATCGTGTATGTGCTCGACCAACATTCCCCCGCACTGCAAGTTCCCTTGGCCCTGGTATATCTGGTCATTCCAATCAGCGGTGTTTTGATCATCTATTATAAACTTTCCGATCTCCTAAAAAAGTAAGTCCCATGGAATATGCGCCCGTATTGGTCTTGGTCATTAGTTTTGTCATCTTTTTGGCCATCGGAACACCTGTAGCATGGAGTATTGCTATATCGTCGGTATTGACCATGCTGGTAAGTATTCCTTTTTTACCTGCCTTCACTACGGTATCGCAACGTATAGGAACCGGGCTGGATAGTTTCGCCCTGTTGGCCATACCCCTCTTTATACTTTCAGGCGAACTTATGAACAAGGGGGGCATCGCCCATCGCCTGATAGCCTTTGCCAAGACCTTGGTAGGCGCACTGCCCGGTGGATTGGCATTGATCAATATTATATCCGCTATGTTAATGGGCGCCATTGCAGGCTCGGCCATGGCCGCGGCATCCGCCATGGGAAGTATCATAGGCCCGGAAATGGAAAAGGAAGGCTATTCCCGGGAATTCGGTGCGGCAGTAAATATTACAGCGGCCACAACCGGACTAGTAATCCCCCCAAGTAACGTATTGATCGTCTATTCGCTGGCCAGTGGCGGTGCGTCGATAGCTGCGCTGTTCCTGGCCGGATATATTCCTGGAATACTTACCGGACTTTTCCTAATGATCGTGGCCTCTTTATGGGCCAGAAAAAAAGGATTTAAACTGGGAAAGCGAAGTTCGTTAAGGGAGATTTTCAGGACCTTTATTGATGCAATGCCCAGTCTGCTCATGTTGGTCGTTGTCATCGGCGGTATCGTAGCCGGTATCTTTACGGCCACTGAAGCTTCGGCGATCGCCGTACTCTACAGCCTGATACTCGGATTTATTTATAAGGAAATTACATTCCCGAAACTGCCAAAAATTCTATTGGATTCATCGGCCACAACCGCCATCGTAATGCTTCTTATCGGCACGTCGATAAGCATGTCGTGGGCACTTTCTTATGAGAACATACCACAGGATATCAGTTCCGGTCTACTGAATATCAGCGATAATAAAATTATTATTCTACTGATTATCAACTTATTGTTGTTGTTTGTGGGCATTTTTATGGACATGACCCCCGCCGTACTCATCTTTACCCCAATTTTTCTACCCGTAGTAACAAAATTGGGCTTAGACCCCGTTCATTTTGGAATCATTATGGTGCTTAACCTTTGTATCGGACTCTGTACGCCGCCCGTCGGATCTGTGCTGTTCGTAGGTGTCGGTATAGCCAAAACTACAATCGAAAAGGTCGTGAGACCCCTGCTTCCACTTTTTGTGGCAATGATCATAGCGTTGATGCTGGTCACTTATATTCCAGCCTTGAGTTTATGGCTGCCGAGTCTGTTTGATCTGTAGAGGAGCC
Organism: Pricia sp.; assembly: GCF_041745955.1. Classification (NCBI taxonomy): domain Bacteria; kingdom Pseudomonadati; phylum Bacteroidota; class Flavobacteriia; order Flavobacteriales; family Flavobacteriaceae; genus Pricia; species Pricia sp. Next base: position 1,978 of record NZ_JBGTHY010000146.1, on the reverse strand, counting down.
CTTAACAATATTCTAAAAAAGGCGCTTTGACAAAGCAGCATCATAGGGCAAGTCTAAGAAAGTTTTAGTCCGGGGAAACACCACCATCTTTCAGGTCAATTATAAAATTCATGGCCGGCTCGCCATGCAATTGCTTTTGAAAAATACTTCCAAAGATCCATAATTCATGAAAATTCGGGTTTTCCGGATTATTTTCTAGTGATTTCAACAGCAATTGGTACTGCTTTAACCTGTCTTTCCCAATATCTCGTACCGCCAGTTTATCGGCATTGCGCAATCGGTAGAAATCGTAGATAAGATCAAACCCTGTCCAATCTTTGAACTCTTTTGCTTGCAATCCTTCTATGCTTAGTTTTTTTTGCACACTTTCGCGTGCCTCGTTCCAAAGGGGTGAATCGGTACCGAATTTCAAAAACTGCCTTAATCCATGCCTTGAAAAGGTCTCGCCGGTACGTGAAAGTATTAAGAGCTGTTCACCGTTCATCTCTAGGAAAAAATCCTGTACGGAGGGTGGCCAATCTTCTGGCAAAAATCGTAATCGAACCAGTTCCTTTAAGTGCCAATTGGTATATTCATGATAATTTTTTGATTTCAACACATTCTTGTCCCATATCGTTTCGGATGTTAAACTTTCCAAAAAACGATGTTCCTGCCCATATAATTCAAAGAATTCGCTAAAGCTGGGTACCGAATCTAAAACCACGGTCTCTATTTCAATAGTGTCGTCGGTAGTAATCGTTGCAATCTTATAGGCCGGTTTATAGGCGGCTAAGGAAGGTACTTGGATATTGACCAGCGTATTGCCTGACGCCGATTCGTAGATTCCAGTATCGTTCAAATGCATGTGGCCACCGATGTGCACTTGTACTCCAGCGTCTGCAAAGACCTCAGCTACTTTTTCATCAGGAATACGGTGCGCCTGTAGGGCGTTTTCTCCAAGCAGTTCGGCAATCTTCTGTGATGCCCCATCATTAAAATCGACCATGGGGTAATGACTGAACGCAATCAAGCTCTTACCCAATTTCTTGGCTTTTTTTGCGACTTTCTCCGCCCATACCACCAAATGTTTTTTATGCTCCAAAACTTCATTATATCCTATCCCGGCACCCTGAAACTGGTTCGGTTCGTCTGCGGAAAGATATACATTGCCATCCAGGGCCAATAGCCATAGTCCGTCGACCGGCTCTACCAGATAACTGACATCGGGTACGGTCATCTGGCTGCCCGCAATAGTATAGTTTCGATTTTTAAGATGGGAAGCTTCTTTAGCTTTTTCGAGGGAATAATTTTCGTAGTTGTATTCCGAAAAAGGGGTTTCCCAATACCTATATGTCTTTTTTGGGAAAAAGCCATGATCTTGGAGTCCATTTACTACCCCAGCGTAACCGAGCGCCTTGATATCTTCACTAATAAGTATTGGATGCTCCCTTTCGGGGTTGGAAACGTACATCCCATCTTTGCTCATTATAGGCTGGGCTTTGCCTCCTTTTCCCAAAAAGTCGGATTTACCCGCCGGGATATCAAAAGGACGGTTTGGGTCATGGTTGCCCGTGGTCAAGAAAAACGCCATATCGTGATTTTCCGAATATTCCTCAAGTATTCGGTTCAGACCGCGAACGTTTAGGGGCTGCCCGTCGTCGCTAAAATCTCCGGGGAGGGCGATCAGTTTGATTCCCCTTTTCACGGCATCGTCCAAAGCGGCCCGAAAAGCGAAATAGTTTTCGTTGAAGAGCCGGGTCGAATGCAGTTGCGCATCCATGGTGCGAATCAAGGCATATTCATCGGTCTTCGGATTTCTTATGCCTCCATAGCCGATATCCTTTAAAGTGCCATGAATATCGAGCAGATGCACGTCGGACATAAAGGCGATACGCGTACCTGATTCGGTATTAGCATGTTTTTCGGTGACGTTCTTTTCAGAACAGGAAGCGAACAGAAAAACAAAGTATAAAATTACTTTTGACGTACACTGCATACT
>NZ_JBGTHY010000145.1:0-3519 GCF_041745955.1 Pricia sp. | reverse complement strand
ACTAAAGTGCCAATCGTAAATGCAGCAGAAGCTTTGCAAGGTAGGGTTTCGGGAGTAACGATAACCAATAACGGATCACCAGGTGCTACTCCGGTAGTTAGAATTAGGGGATACGGAACTGGCAACAGTAATGACCCGCTTTACATTATTGACGGCGTACAAACAGATGATGCAGGTATTTTAAATTCCATTAACCCCGCGGATATAGAACAGATGAACGTGCTTAAGGATGGTGCTGCTGCCATTTATGGGGCAAGGGCATCTAACGGTGTTGTAATTATCACCACCAAAAGTGGAGGTTATAACATGGACACGGCCAAAATTTCACTTGACACGTACACTGGTTTTTCCAAAGCTATCAATATACCTGAACTACTCAATACAGAGCAACACGGGGAAATGATTTTTCAAAGTCAAAGAAACGATGGAAGCACACCTTCCCATCCGCAATATGGGGATGGGCCGAACCCTGTGACACCAACAAAATTACAAAGAACTCCGGAAGGGATAAGCGCTACCGTAAAACCAAATGGAGGTACGGATTGGTTAGATCAAATTTATAGATCGGCTATCACGAATAACGTCTCAATGACTTTTGAAAACGGTAACGAAAAATCCAAATTCCTTTTTTCCGCGAATTATTTAAACCGTCAAGGAATTCAAATAGCAACGGGCTTTAAAAAGGCCTCTGTACGATTGAATTCTGAATTTAAAATTGGAGATAGGATACGGGTTGGGGAACATACCAACATTTCATTTGAAAGAAGGGGGGGAGGACAATCTTGGTTCAATTTTGCTACAAGGATGTCTCCCCTAGTTCCTGTTTTTGATGATGAAGGTAATTACGCAGGGAATTATAGTAACGATACCGGACTTTCAAATCCCAATAACCCAGTAGCGGAAGCAAATCGGCAAGCGGATGATTTCAATAAAACATTACGGATTTTTGGTGATATTTACGCAACATTGGATATTCTTGATGGACTACAATTTAAAACTTCGATAGGTGGTTCTATTACTGCCTACAATGATCGACGTTTTAGGGCCTTGATTCCCGAAGCTTCCGAACCCCTTGCCATAAATACGCTTCGCGAGCAGGATTATGATAAATACGAATGGGTATGGACAAACACCCTTAGTTATAATAAGTCGTTTGGTGAACACAATATCAATGCCCTAGTAGGCATAGAAGCCCTTAACGTTAACCAAAAAGGTAAAGAGATTACCAGAACCGATTTTTTCTTTGAAACACCGGAGTATTACCTATTAAGCAATGGTTTGGGTGCTCCTAACGTTGCCTTTGCCTATGATAATGGATCTTCGCTGTTTTCAATTTTCGGAACGGTGAACTATAACTACGCAGGTAGATATTTACTTACGGCCACGGTACGGCAAGACGAATCTTCACGATTTATCGGAGACAATAAAAGCGATGTTTTCCCATCGTTCAGTGCGGGATGGATAGTCAGTGAAGAAGGTTTTTTTCCTGAAGATGCCTTTATAAGCAGATTAAAATTAAAAGGATCTTGGGGGCAATTAGGTAACCAAACGCTACCCGTAGACAACCCAACTAGCAATATATCGGTAATTAGCGAACAGTTTGGAAACTATGTATTTAACGGGAGCGGAACTCCCAATCCGGGTGCTATTTTAAATGCGGTGGGTAATCCTAATCTGAAATGGGAAACCAGTGAAACTACCAATTTTGGTGCAGAACTTGGATTTTTTGATAACAAACTAAGTGCTTCCGTAGAATATTTTACAATTAAAACAAAAGATTTAATCAACCAAGATGCCAGTCTGATCAGCTCCACGGCAATCGATGCGGCTCCGCCTTATGTAAATCTAGGATCTATTGAAAACAAGGGTATAGATGCCAGTCTTAGCTTTGCAAATGCTACGCAGTCCGGCTTCCGTTATGGCATAGATGTTAATTTTTCTACTTATAAAAATGAGGTGACCGAATTGATAAGTGCTTTTCAAACTGGATTCAGTAATTTTAGAACTACCGGTACCGTGACAAGAACCCAGGTTGGGCAGCCCATCTCTTCTTTTTATGGTAGGGTCGTTGAAGGAATCTTTGCTACGGAAGCAGAAGTTTCGGCCGCACCTGATCAGGGTTTTGCAACACCAGCCGATGGAGTAGGGAGGTTTAAGTATAGGGATGTGACCCCTGACGGTGTCATCAATGACGATGATAGAACTTTCATCGGTTCTCCCCACCCGGACTTTACATATGGTGTAAATCTATCCGCAGGATATAAGGGTTTTGATATGTCCGCATTTTTTCAAGGTTCCCAAGGAAATGAAATATTCAACAATGATAAAGTCTATACCGACTTCCCCACGTTTTTTGAGGCAAACAGAAGTGTCCGGGTTTTGGATTCCTGGACACCTGATAATCTTGACGCTTCATTGCCCGAACTAAGTGCCAGTATCACCAACAATGAGGGTACGGCGAATTCGTTCTTTGTTGAAGATGGATCTTATATGAGGTTAAAAAATTTACAGCTCGGTTATACTTTCGATGAAAAAGTTTCTGGAATGTTAGGTATGGATAGTGTACGTTTCTACCTTCAGGGAACCAACTTGTTCACTATAACAGGCTATGATGGTGTTGACCCTGAGCTACAACCAAGGTTTGAAAATGGTCGAATAGATAACTTGACCATAGGCGTGTCTGACAACAACTATCCGTTGGCTTCGATTTATTCTTTAGGTGTTAATTTAAAATTTTAGAAAAATGAAAAAGAAAATAATTTATTCAGTACTACTTACGTGCATATTGCTAGCTGCATGTAGTGACGATTTTACGGTCATCCCTCCAACAGGGGCACTTTCCGATGAAGCTTTACAGAATGCTACCGGTGTTGACCTTAAACTTACCGCTGCCTATTCGGTTTTAGACGGGGAGCGTATTAACCGACAAGGGGAACCTGTTTCCGCAGGGGGAGACAACTGGTGGACCGACGTGGTGTCCGATGATGCACATAGAGGAAGTACGGACAGTGATAATACAGAATTGTTCCAGATCGAAACTTTGGACTGGCAAACGGGTAACGGATGGTTTCTGGGAAGATGGAGTGCGCTTTTTGGAGGTGTTAACAGAGCTAATGCGGTAATTGAGCTAATAAATCAAATACCCGAAGGCGATTTCTCACAACAATTGGGCGAAGCTTATTTTCTAAGAGCTTTCTACAACTTTGAACTTCAAAAATTTTATGGTAATGTTCCCTTTATTTCCGTAGAGAACTTGACGAATCAAGAGTTTAACCAACCCAATCCTGGTCCTATTTGGGCTCAAATCGAAGCGGATTTTCAACTTGCAATCGATAATCTGGGAACGGAAGTGGTCGTTGGAAGAGCTAATTCTTGGGTGGCAATGGCCTTTCTAGGAAAAACCTATTTGTACCAAGAGAAATGGGATGAAGCTTTTCCCCTATTGAACGAAGTAATAACTGCAGGTCCTTATGCGCTAAACCCGGAATTTGTGAACAATTTCAATTTTGCAGGTGAAAA
>NZ_JBGTHY010000144.1:0-7146 GCF_041745955.1 Pricia sp. | reverse complement strand
AAGCCGTGCTAAATGAGAGTTCCAACCTTATTTTGCCTTCTTGCCCTATTACTCTCAAGCTGTAACCAAGAAACATCCAAAGAAACCGAACAAAAAAAAACCCTCCCGAACATCATTTGGCTAGTTGCCGAAGATCAATCTCCCCATTGGTTCCCCATGTACGGGGACAGTACGATTTCCTTACCGAATCTCGAAGCTTTGGCCAAAGATGGTGTGGTGTTCTACAATGCCGTGGCACCGGTTCCCGTTTGTGCTCCGGCAAGGAGTGCATTGATTACGGGCATGTACCCGACAACACTCGGTACACACAATATGCGGACCTATGCGCCTGGGCGAAGGGAGGGCGACCGACCCTATCATGGATTGGGCATTCCGAGTTATTCTCCGGTCGTTCCCGAGGGCATTAAAATGTTTCCCGAATATCTTCGGAAAAAAGGCTATTATACCGCCAACGGCCCAAAGGAAGACTACAACTTCGAGAAGACCGATGCCGCTTGGGATGAAAGCAGCTCAAATCGACATTGGCGAAAGAGGAAGAAAGGGCAGCCCTTTTTCACAGTTTTTAATTTTTCCGTTTGCCATGAATCCCAGATTTGGGAGCGGGGCAAGGATTCCCTTTTTGTCGATCCGGCAAAGGTGCCCGTTCCGCCCTATTTTCCAGATACGGAAACCGTTCGGCATGATCTTGCGGTCAATTATAGCAACCTCAAGCGGCTCGATGGACAAATCGGGGAAATTATCGCTGACTTAAAAGAAGATGGACTTTACGAAAACAGTATTATTTTCTTTTATGGCGACCACGGAGGACCTTTTCCCAGACATAAACGGGCCTTGTACGACACGGGTGTTCAAGTGCCTTTGGTAATATACCTTAGTGCGCTATCGAAAAATTTTGAAGGATTGGATCAAGGATACCAAGGATTTGGGTGAATATCCTGAAAAGGAACTGATCGACCACTGGCTGGTCGATGGCGGGCAGCCCCAATTGCCTCCTTTGGAAATGGAGGATAAAAACGATAGCATTCATCTTATTTCAAAAAAATCGGATGCCACCATCGTTTGGAAACAGGCCCAAGATTCGGCCTGGACCGTTGATGGGGAACCATTGCCCACCACTATATCTTTCGAGGCCAAGGCGGAGCGGATCGGGTATTCGGATAGTGCGGTTTCGCGGTTTGAATAATCGATACCCATCTAATTTTCATTCCACTTTCCTGAAAACCAAAAGCCGTACTTCCGCAACCTCCCTGCCAGCGACTTCAAGGGTTTTCAAGGTCAAGGTGCCCTTCCCTTTTTTCAACACCATGGTACCCAGATCCATGGGTTTGAAATCCTTCACATAGGATTCTATTCGGGGCGCACGATCATTTTCCATTCCCTTTAGCGGCGGATTGTTCGCCTTTGTTATCTTTTTGGCTATTTTACTTTTACCAAGGCTGAGTTCAACGATAGATCCAAGGTTTTCTTTGGTAGCCGTGTAGTAGAGTTTCACGTCAAAATGCCCGTCTGCCAATACCTCCACATCCCAGGTAATGGAATCATTGGCGCTTGACCAATTTGTGAAAAAGCTGTCGTTCGGGTATGGGTTACTACGCTCGATTTTCCCATGGGGAATACCGTCGCGGGCGGGCAACTGGGTGTACAGGTAGCTAGGATGACCTAAGGAAAAAGGCCTTACATCGGTTTCAGCAGTTTGCGGTTTAACCTCGGATAGCCAAACCGTTTTTGCCTTTACCAAAGAATCCCTCAACTGTGGATATCGGGCGGAGATATCTGTTTTTTGCGCCCGGTCTTTTTGAATGTCATAGAGTTGATCTTCAGCGTCCAACCGGTATTTTTGGGTGCGTAGGCTGGTTTTTCCGTTCCAATGGTTGTAGATTATGCGGTCTTCCCATTCGGGATTTTCCTGGAATAATAATGGTGTCAGGTCTTTTCCATCGATGGGTTTGCCGGTAATCGGTGGCACGCCTATCAGTTTTGAAAGCGTAGGTAAAATGTCTAGGGCACTTGCGATTTGGGGAATTGTTTTTCCTTCGGGCAGTGAATCTTTCCATTGGATGTAAAAAGGGGAGCGCACACCTCCTTCGTCCGTATCCCCTTTTTTGCCGCGCATTCTGCCGTTCCACCTAAAACTGTTCGGGCCGTTGTCGGTTAGATAGATGACGATGGTGTCATCCTCTAGATACAGCTTGCGCAACTTGGCCATGATCCGCCCGACATTGTAATCGATGTTTTCGACCATCGCCAGCGCTGCCCTGTTGAAGTCCAAGTTTTCGGAATTTTTCACATCATCTCCATCGGAATGCAGGGTTAAATCTTTGTCCTTAAATCTGTTCCAGTATTCATCGGGCACCTGCATTGGGCTATGTGGCGTATTGAAGGGCAAATAAAGGAAAAACGGATTATCCTGATTTTTTTCGATAAAACTTAGTCCATGTTCGGTGAGGTCGTCCACTAAAAATCCATTTCCGTTAACGGGGCGTCTGTTGTGCTCTAGCATGGGGCTGAAATAGTTGCCCCAGTGACCGGAAGCGAATCCGTAGAAATCCTGGAATCCCTTTGAGTTCGGATGATAGGGTGGTTGGGTTCCGTTGTGCCATTTTCCGTAAGCGGCAGTTTGGTAACCGGCTTTTTTTAAGATTTCCGCCACGGTGGTCTCATCGTAGTCCATCCGTTCGCCACCGGCGGAAGTGGAATAGACTCCGGTCCGTGGAAAGTGTCTTCCGGTCAACAATTCGGCGCGGGTAGGGGAGCAGACCGGTTGCACGTAAAAATTATCGAACGATACGCCATATTTGGCAATGGCATCGATATTCGGGGTCTTGAGATCGGTGTTTCCGCTGCTACTGAGGTCTCCCCAACCTTGATCATCGGCCAAGAACAATACGATGTTGGGCTTTTTATCGCCACGATCATCTTCTGGCTTTGATGGTTTTTCTTGTTTTTCTTGACATCCCATTAAACAGATGAAGAAGGAAAATAGGAAAGTGCTAAAACGAATATTCATGGTCAAGGAAGGTTTTTGCCCTAAAAATAGAAAGGATACCACATCCTAAAACGTAGGCATAGGCAACCATCGTGTTTCATTTGTGAATATAGGGATAATTTCCATCCAAAAAAATGCTATCTTGAGACCGAGAAAACCGAAATGTTACCAAATGTACTACCAACTTTACCACCAACGATCAAAACCTATTTTTATCTCCCTCTTTTCGCTCTTTTTTGTGTTTTCCGCCTGTAATGAAAAAGAGAAAATCCAAAATTATGTGTTGGACGGCACCAAAAAAAAATGGCAGCCCATTACCCTGACTTTTGATGGGCCACAAGTGTCGGAAGGGGATTCTATCAATCCGTTTTTGAACTATGCCCTTCTGGTGAATTTCCATATTGGTAACGATTCGTACAAGGTTCACGGTTATTTTGCCGCGGATGGGAACGCCGCCGAGACCAGTGCAGAAAACGGCAATAAATGGCAAGTAAAATTTGCGCCGAATATCGAGGGAAAATGGGAATTCGAGGCCTATTTGGCGGAAGGCACGGATATAGGCATTACCCAAAATCCGCTGAAGGAAAAGAAAAAGGCCCTCTGGAAATCATCGGGAAGTTTTGAAATTGCGCCCCCTGATTCTACGGCAACAGGATTCTATAGCACAGGAAAATTGGGGTACACGGGAAAGCATTATTTGGAGGAAGCGGAAACCGGAAACCCGTTCCTTAAAAATGGCGTGGGTAGCCCGGAAAACTTTTTGGCCTATCAAGAATTCGACGGCACCTTTGACAACGGAGGGGCAGACCCCCCCACGCTAATGAACGGATTGCATCAATATTCGCCGCACATAGACGATTGGAAGGATGGCAATCCGGTTTGGGGCGCCGATAAAGGCAAGGGCATTATCGGCGCACTTAATTATTTAGCCGACAAAGGCATGAACAGTCTGTATTTTATGACCATGAACGTGGCGGGTGACGGCAACGATGTATGGCCGTGGATCGATCCAAACGAGCAGACCCGATATGATGTCAGCAAGCTGGCGCAGTGGGAAACAGTCTTTACGCATATGGACGGATTGGGGATGGCCATGAACGTTTTCACCCAGGAGACCGAAAACGATACGCTTTTGAATCGAGGGGAACTCGGTCCTGAGCGAAAACTATACTATAAAGAACTCGTGGCCCGTTTCGGCCATCATTTAGGCGTCGTATGGAATCTCGGCGAGGAGACCAACCGCAGTACCGAACAATTGAAAAGCTACGCCTCCTACATTCGTAGTATCGATCCGTACAATCATCCCATAGCGGTTCACAATCACGTTCGGGTCACCGGTAAAAGTATTGAAGGAAGGCCATTAGATCCCATACAGGAAACATTTTCACCGTTGCTGGGCTTTAAAGATTTTGAGATTCCGTCGTTACAGATGGCCGATACCTTGGAGGTTCATCAGGAAGTCAAGAAATGGCGAAATCTTTCCTTGCAAAAAAAGCGACCTTGGGTTATTTATTTAGATGAGATCGGCCATTATGAAATTGGCGTGACCATCGACTCCGCGGCGAACAATAATTATGACGCGGTCATGCAAAGCAGTCTTTGGGGAAGCCTGATGTCAGGTGGGGCGGGAACATCGTGGTATTTTGGAGGCTCCGATATTCCCAACAACGATCTGTCCGCAGAGGATTTTAGGGCACGAGACCAATGGTGGGGTATTGCTACTAGTGCCAAGCAATTTTTTAACAACCATCTGCCATTTTGGGAGATGCAAAACCATGATGAGCTAGTGAGCAATGAAAAAAGCTATTGTTTTGCCAAAAAGGATGAAATTTATGTGGTATACCTGCCCAAAAATGAAACTACCGATCTGCAGATTGGCGATGGTGCCTTTACCATAGCCTTTTACGACCCCAAAAAGGGTGGTATGCTGCTCGACAAACAGAACGAAGGATGGAAAATCACCAAACCGAACAGTGTAGAACTTTCTGCGTACAACGGTCAAAGCGATAAAGATTGGGTGATTGTTATAAAAAGAAAATAGCCCCGAGCGCTTTTAAAAAAAGCAACGAATGATCCGCAAAATCTTAATCCTGTTCACAATGACCATTTTTTTCTATGGATGTAAAGAAAATCCAACCAAAGAAAAGAAACCGGTAGAGGTGTTTGAGAACCTTCCTGAAACCATCGATTCCGTAACACAAAAACAGAACCGGCCCCAAAAATCGTTTCGTACTTTTAAGAATTTGGCGGATACTACCTTTGTGCGCTTAGCGGAGTTTAGCCATGGCTTTGCCTATGATATGCGATATGCCACCAAAAATAATTTTTTAAAAGAAAAAGTGTACGACTGCGCCGAATGCTATACCCGGGTAAAAACCGCCAAGGCTTTGCTGGCGGCCAACAGCGATTTTTACGACAAAGGGGTGCGAATCAAGTTTTTTGATTGTTATCGGCCGAATTCCGTGCAGTATAAAATGTGGGAAATAGTACCGAATCCCCAGTATGTAGCCAATCCGAAGAAGGGATCCATTCATAATAAGGGCGGAGCGGTAGACATTACCTTGGAGACCTTGGAGGGCGAGGAACTCAATATGGGAACGGATTTCGATTTTTTCGGAAAGCGGGCCTACCACGATATGATCGATTTGCCACAAGAGATACTCGACAACCGAAAACTGCTCAAGCAAATTATGGAAAAACATGGTTTTTGGTCTATCAGAACCGAGTGGTGGCATTATAATTTAGGGGCGGCATCCAATGATAAGGTGGCCGATTTTAAATGGGAATGCAATTGATGGGGCATTTTGAAAACCTTCCCGTCCCGCAGATGGGTTTGAAAAGCAGATAGCTTTGTAAATAGGGAAATCCGAAAACGATTTCCATTGGTCTAAAAAGTAATTTTAAAATTATGAAAATTAAAATCTACATCATTATGTCAATCTTCTTTTTTGGTACCACCGTTCTTGCCCAAGACACGATTATGCCCCTATGGCCCAAGGATAAGATTCCCAATCGCATCGAAAGCGAAGAAAAAGAAGAGCATGTCAGCGAAGACATTGTAAGAATAAGCAAGGTGCAAGAGCCTACGATCGAAGTATATCTGCCCGCAAAAAAAAGTGCTACAGGCGCGGCCATGCTAATATTTCCGGGTGGCGGATACGGAATTTTGGCCTATGATTGGGAAGGTACCGATATCGCCAAGTTCCTAAACGGAAAGGGCATTGTCGGAATTGTGGTAAAGTACCGGTTGCCTTCTGACATATCGCAAACCGAAAAATGGAACGTACCCCTTATCGATGCACAGCGCGCCTTGCGATTGGTGCGTAGCAAGGCAAAGGATTTTAACATCGCACCAGACAAGATCGGAATCATCGGCTTTTCTGCGGGAGGGCATTTGGCATCGACCTTGGGCACCCATTTCGATGAAAAAGTATATGAATCCGTTGATGAATCCGATAAGGAGAGCGCCCGCCCGGATTTTATGGCGCTTATATACCCTGTAATTACGTTTACGAAAAGTAAAAAGCATTCCGGTTCGCAAAAAAACCTTTTGGGCGAAAATCCGACACAAGAAATGCTTAAACATTTCTCGAACGAGCTGCAAGTGATTTCGAAAACCCCACCAACGCTATTGGTACATGCCGCCGATGATACCGGCGTTCCGGTCGAAAACAGTCTGCTATTTTTTCAAGCCTTAAAAGATAAGAGCGTTTCCGGCACCATGCACATTTATCCAAAAGGCGGACACGGATTTTCGCTAGCACGCAAAGACCCGCACTTGAGGGGCTGGACAGAACGACTTTTCGAATGGATTGAAAGTTTGGATTAGTTTTTAGGATTTTTCGTAAAAAACCAAGGGTAATCAAAAGGTGTTTTATATTTTTGCAGTCCAATTTCAAAACCTAGTAGAACTCTTTTTGGAATTTATCAATTGAAAATTGCAGCGGCAGCTGTTTTATCGGGATGTAGCGCAGTCCGGTAGCGTACACGCCTGGGGGGCGTGTGGTCGCAGGTTCAAATCCTGTCATCCCGACAGAACCACTTTTTAAGTGGTATCAAAACACTGTTAACTGACTGGTTGACAGTGTTTTTTATTTTTTATGATATCAAATGAATCCATTTGATATCATAAAAAAGGTGTAGAGTTCGGTGAATGGATT
>NZ_JBGTHY010000143.1:0-4181 GCF_041745955.1 Pricia sp. | reverse complement strand
GACCAGTTTACCACGGAACAATTAGCGGGCGATCTCTTGCCCGACCCAACGACGGACCAGTTGATTGCTACGGCCTTCCATAGAAACACCATGAACAACGACGAGGGCGGCACCCAGGACGAAGAGTTCCGGGTGGCCAGTGTCATCGATCGCGTGAACACCACCTTCTCCGTCTGGCAGAGTACGACCATGGAATGTGTGCAGTGCCACAGCCACCCCTACGATCCCTTTGCCCATGAGGAATATTATAAGGCCATGGCGTTCTTCAACAATTCGAGGGACGAGGACACGCCGGATGAAAGTCCGAATATCCGTTTTTACGATGAAAAGCAAAGGCAAAATGTGGACCGGGTAAACGCTTGGGTCGAAAAATACGGTTCGGAAGAAGTCGGCGAGCTCTATGATGACTTCTTGACCTTTAACGAGCCCAAGTACCTCGCCCATAACGCGGTGGACTTTACCAACGGGGAATTTGCCGATACTCAATACTTGGCCCTGTGGGACGATGGTTCGTGTACCCTGAAGGATGTCTACACGCAAGGGGCCAATTTTATGTACATGAACTACAGATCGGATATCGATGGTACCCAAATGACTGTCCGAAAAAACAATGCGGACGGTGAAATCCTGGCGCAGTTTACTATCAATAAGACCGAGGGCAACACCATTAAAAGAATCCCCTTTGCTTCTACTGACGAAAAAGTCGATCTCTATTTAGAGACGAACAATGACCGGATTGAAAAGCAGATCTCTACCAGTTATATTACCTGGTTCGCTTTTCTGGAGGATATTCCGGGCCAAGCGCAACCCGGATATCGCGACATCAACGATACCTTCTTCAAACTATTGAACGCCGATACCCCTGAACTGCCCATTATGGCCGAAAATCACAGTTATATGGCTCGGGCCACCCAAGTCTTCGAAAGGGGCAACTGGTTGTTGAAAACGGATACGGTCGCCCCGGGAGTGCCGAAAACCTTGAACGACTGGGAATCCGATTGGCAGGGAAATCGATTGGGACTCTCGAAATGGATCGTCAGCAAAAAGAATCCGTTGACGGCCCGTACTATGGTAAATCGCGTTTGGCACCAGCTTTTCGGACGGGGTATCGTAGCCTCCGTCGAGGATATGGGTACGCAGTCCGACCCGCCCAGCCACCCGGAACTATTGGATTGGCTTTCGCTGCGTTTTATGAACGAACACGATTGGGACGTCAAGGCCTTGATCAAGGACATTATCATGTCCGGTACTTATCGGCAAAGCTCCGAAAACAGTCCCGAGCTGTACCAAAAGGACCCTAACAACGAACTATATGCCCGCGGCCCGCGCAGACGGTTGTCGGCGGAACAGATCCGCGATCAGGCCTTGGCCGTTTCCGGATTGCTGAGCGATAAAATGTACGGTCCCGGTGTGATGCCGCCCCAGCCCGACGGGGTGTGGCAATCGGTGTACAACAGTGAGTCTTGGGTAGAAAGCGAGGGTGAAGACAGGTATCGCAGGGCGGTATATACCTACCTGAAACGCACAAGTCCCTATCCCTCTTTTATCACCTTCGATGCGGGCAGCCGCGAGGTCTGCAGCATCCGCCGTACCGTGACCAATACGCCTTTGCAGGCCTTGGTAACCCTGAACGATCCGGTGTATCTCGAGGCGTCCTACACCTTGGCAAAATTCATGGACGGCACTGACGTTGAAAAAAGTATAACCAAAGGGTATGAAAAGGCGACCTATTCCAAAATAACCCCTGAAAAATTGGAGGCCCTAAAAGAGTTGTATGAAGAATCCTTATTGGAATTCGATAGTGATGAAGCTATCGGCAGTAACTTTTTTACGTTGAAAGAGCAACCCACGCCTCGACAAGCAGCGTTTACCGTAGTGGCGAATGCCATTATGAATTTGGACGAGTTTTTGAGCAAGGCATGAAGAAAGACAAGAGAGAATAGAATAGGGACTGTGGACAAATCGAATAATTTTAACCCTTTGGGCATCCTCGGAAGAAGAGCAACGAGATATTAAAAACAACAACAGTGAAAGACAAGATAGAACGGTTAATACGGGAAAGAATCCAACGCGAAACAGAGGCCAAGACCCGCCGGCATTTTATCAAACAATGCGCGACGGGAATGGGCGGCCTGGCCCTGGGTTCCATTTTTGCGGGATGTGGCGATTTTCTGAAGGATGAACAGTCCGTCAAGAAATCGGGATTCTCAGATCGTGACCTGAACCCGTTGGCGACCTTGGCTCCACCCTTCGGGCCCAAGGTAAAAAATGTCATCTATCTGCATATGGCGGGAGCACCTTCACAGCTGGAAATGTTCGATTATAAGCCCGAACTGCAAAAGCTGAACAACCAAGAATGTCCGCAATCCCTTTTAGAGGGAAAGAAATTCGCCTTTATTCGGGGTACACCCAAATTATTGGGCCCACAGGCAGAATTTAAAAGAGAAGGAGAGTCCGGCAACTGGGTCTCCGACAATCTGCCCCATTTTAAAAAAGTGATCGACGAGGTCGCCTTTTTGAAAGCGGTACATACCGACCAGTTTAACCACGGTCCGGCGCAATTGTTCATGCATACGGGTAGTCCACGATTGGGCAGGCCTAGCATCGGCTCTTGGGTGACGTACGGCCTGGGCTCCGAAAACCAAAACCTGCCCGGTTTTGTAGTGTTGACCTCGGGCGGAAAAACACCCGATGCCGGAAAAAGCGTATGGGGAAGCGGCTTTTTGCCCTCCGTTTACCAAGGGGTGCAATGCCGGTCAAAAGGGGATCCCGTACTTTACATCGATGATCCGGACGGTATTTCGAGGAACCTTAAAAAAAAGACCATTGACGCCATCAACACCATAAATAAGGAGGAGTACGCCAGATACGCCGATCCGGAAATCCTGGCGCGTATCAACCAATATGAAATGGCCTACCGGATGCAGATTGCCGTGCCGGAAGTCATGAACATCAACGACGAACCGGAGAACATCAAACAGATGTACGGGGTCGAACCCGGTAAGGAATCCTTTGCCAACAACTGTCTTTTGGCCAGAAAGCTGGTCGAGGATGGGGTCCGTTTTGTACAGCTGTTCGATTGGGGATGGGACACTCATGGCACGGGCCGCGATACTGCGGTGGACATTGGCCTCCGCAATAAATGCCGTGAAGTCGATCGGCCCATGACCGCATTGTTGTTAGACCTGAAACAAAGGGGGTTACTTGACGAAACCCTGGTGGTCTGGGGCGGCGAATTCGGTCGAACCCCCATGCAGGAAAATCGGGAAGGCAAGGAAATGGGCTTTAAAGGTCGCGACCACCACGGCGATGCCTTTACCATGTGGATGGCCGGCGGGGGCATCAAAAAAGGCGCGGTACATGGCCAAACCGATGATATAGGCTTTTCCGGCGTCGAGGGGCGCGTATCCGTACACGATGTGCATGCGACCGTCTTGCACCTATTAGGATTCGATCACGAGCAGTTCACCTTCGATTTTCAGGGAAGGCCGTTCCGTTTAACGGACGTTGAGGGAGAGGTAATTAATGAGATATTGTCGTAAATCGTAATTTAGAGGGTTTGACCCACAAACCTTCCCATAAGAATTGGCCTTTCGTGTTCAAAAGAAAAAACCTAGCTTAGACGACGTTAATCGCCACCCATGAACCTAAGCAAAAAACTGGGCCTATTTCTCGGACCCATCCTGTTCCTCATCCTAATCAACCTCCCTCTCGAAATGATCTCGGAAAAAGGCGACGCCGTGATCGCTGTCGCCGTGTGGATGGTCATTTGGTGGATCACCGAAGCGGTTTCCATTTCGGTTACGGCGCTACTGCCCCTATTGCTATTTCCGATACTGAACATCATGGAAATCGACGATGTGGGGGCCAACTACGGAAGCCCCATTATCTTTCTGTTCTTCGGGGGCTTCATACTCGCCCTCGCCCTAGAAAAGGTAAACCTACACAAACGTATCGCCCTTAACATTATAAAGATCACGGGCACAACCCCGAACAAGGTCGTTCTCGGCTTTATGATCGCCACGGCCTCTTTGAGCATGTGGATCAGTAATACGGCGACCGCGGTGGTCATGCTGCCCATCGCCATGTCGGTAATCGGCCTGCTCGTAAACGATGAGGACGGGTTCACCAAGGGAGATAAGAACTTTGCCCTTAGTGTAATGCTTGGCATCGCATTCGCC
>NZ_JBGTHY010000142.1:0-9242 GCF_041745955.1 Pricia sp. | reverse complement strand
TATCGAAACCATGGGGAAACGCATGAAGATTTCCGACGGTATCGGAGCCTTGAAAAAGACAAGAAACGTAGCCGTCTTACAATCCACCCGATGGAACGAGATTTTGGGCGCAATGATCTTGGAAGGCGAAACAAAGGGATTAAGCGAAGAGTTTATTTTGAAACTCTTCAAGGCCATCCACCAAGAATCGATCAATCATCAGGAGAAGGTAATCAATGGGTAGCTATTTGTCGCTCGGGACAACATTGTAAAACCACAATTTTATCAGCGGATCGAAAAGTCGAAAACGGATTGATTGGCTCTTCCGTTGGGTACTAGACCTTGGTACATAAAGGCATATTCACCTTCCTCAAGATCGGTTGGGGTTACCTTGAACTTGTTCCCCTCGATTTCTTCGATTTCGAAATTGATGGCATATTTCGGGTCGATTCCGTCGTTGTTGCTGACCAGGTTGCTTTTTCCGGTAATCAGTTCCCTTAGATTTCTTTTTTCGTTCACATCGAGTTTTACAAGAACGAACTCGTTGGGCGAGGTCGCCGTTCTGAACCACCAGTCCATATAGCCGCCGCCACCTTGGTCGGTCTGCATATTGTCGGCCTGCGAACTTGAGGGGTCGAAAATAAAGGTAAATTCCGGGCTGTCCGCATTTATGATGTTATTCGATTGGGAGCTTGACAGCCTTGCCTTTTTCATTTTGGGAATAAATCCCGAGACCAGCCTATTTGCAACTGCATCTTCACTGGTGCCCGAGAATACGGTGGCATGCACCATTTTTAGGGCACCATCATCCGCCATATAGTAAATTCCCGTCCTCGATTTGGTATTTTGTTTGGATTTTTCCATAATTAGCGAAATAATATCGGAAGAAACCCCGGCCTTTTTTAATTCGCTGAGAGCCGAAATGGAAGCATCGAATTTAACGTCTGACGTATTTATTTTGTCAGCGATCATAAAGTCGTCAAATTCCAGTTGCTTCATTTGCAGCACACTTTCATTGGTAATTAATTCTTGGGCTCGGGAATTGACACAGAGTAGTATAAGAAGTAAGGTGCCGAATATTGTTTTGGAAAGGTTCATCGGTTTGGTTTTTAGCGTTCGTCAAGCAATATAATTTAATTATTGGAATTAATCAAGCATATTTTAGGACCGTCCGAAAAAGTAAGATATCTATCGAGTTCAAAACAGGCACCTATCTTATCCAGTAAATTTTGGGTATAAGGATCCTCGAAAAGAAGATTGTCTTCCGTTACGTTAAAAAGCCGTTATTTTGTACCCTGATAACTTTGAATTGGAATGCGAGGAACCGTCTACAAATCAACGGGCAGTTGGTACAGCGTAAAGACCGATAACGGTGATTTTATCGAATGCCGTATCAAGGGAAAGTTCCGTATACAGGGGATAAAAAGTACCAACCCGATTGCGGTGGGGG
Source organism: Pricia sp. (assembly GCF_041745955.1). Taxonomy (NCBI): domain Bacteria; kingdom Pseudomonadati; phylum Bacteroidota; class Flavobacteriia; order Flavobacteriales; family Flavobacteriaceae; genus Pricia; species Pricia sp. The sequence goes on along the minus strand of NZ_JBGTHY010000142.1, from coordinate 7,813 downwards.
ATGTAGTTGAATTCGAGATCGAGCAATTGGGAGACGACGACGTAGGAACTATTTCGGCGATCCGGGACCGTAGGAATTATATCATCCGAAAATCGGTCAATCTTTCTAAACAGACCCATATCATCGCTGCCAACCTCGATCAAGTATTTGTATTGATAACGCTTAACAATCCGACTACCTATCCGTTATTTATCGATCGTTTTTTGGCGACTGCGGAAGCTTATGACGTACCGTCGGTTTTACTGTTCAACAAAATCGATTCTTATGACGAAGAACAGCTTGGCGAAGTACGCTATCTTGCGGCCCTTTATCGTAAAATTGGCTATACTTGTCTCGGTATATCGGCCTTGACGGGTAAGAATATTGAAAAAGTGAAGGAACTTATGATGGATAAAACCAGCATGTTCGCAGGGCATTCCGGTGCTGGAAAGTCCACTTTGGTCAATGCCCTGGAACCCGGATTGGATTTAAAAACAGCCGAAATCTCGGAGCAGCATCTTCAGGGACAACACACCACAACTTTTGCGGAGATGTACGATATAAGTTTTGGCGGTCGAATTATCGATACGCCTGGCATCAAAGGATTCGGTGTGGTAGATATGGGCGAGGATGAGATAGGGGACTACTTTCCGGAGTTCTTCGCCTTGAAAGACGGTTGCAAATTCAACAATTGTTTGCATTTGAACGAACCGCAATGCGCCGTTAAGGACGCCTTGGAAAGTGATGAAGTCTCTTGGAGCCGATACCGTAGCTATGTGCAAATGGTGACCGGGGAGGATGAGAATTATAGAATTGATATTCATGGGCAAAAGTGATGATGGGATATGACGGAAGACTGAAGATGGATTATTTCAAATGAAGACGGATGATTTAAAATACCGATGCTGACCTATGAAAGCAGTAATCCAAAGAGTATCCAAGGCAAGTGTCACGGTGAATGGCAAGATCATTGCGGAAATAAAGGCCGGACTTTTACTATTACTGGGAATCGAAGATTCGGATAATCAAGAGGATATCGAATGGCTATCCCGAAAAATCGTCAATCTTAGAATTTTCAATGACACCGAGGGTGTGATGAACAAATCACTTTTAGAGGTTCTAGGAGATTCCATTGTGGTAAGCCAGTTTACGTTACATGCCTCCACAAAAAAAGGAAATCGTCCATCCTATATCAAGGCCGCCAAACCGGATGTGGCGGTTGCCATGTATGAAGATTTTATCCGACAAATAGAAAAGGATCTGGGCAAAAAAGTAGGCACGGGAGTTTTCGGGGCCGATATGAAAGTCGATTTGCTGAACAACGGGCCGGTGACAATTATAATCGATACCAAGAACAAGGAATAATGGGCATAACAAAAGCACAACAAGACGTAGATAGTTGGATCAAAGCGCACGGCGTTCGCTATTTTAACGAACTCACCAATATGGCACAGCTTGCCGAAGAGGTAGGCGAGGTGGCACGCATTATCGCCCGCCGGTACGGGGAACAGAGCGAAAAGGAATCGGATAAAAATAAAGATTTGGGCGAAGAACTGGCCGACGTGCTCTTTGTGGTACTGTGTCTCGCCAACCAAACGGGAGTTGATCTGCAGGAAGCCTTCGATAAAAAATTGGAGCTAAAAACCAAACGCGACCACGACCGCCACCAGAAAAATAAGAAGTTGAAATAGCCTTATCTTACGTCTTTATTTTTACGCTGTTTTTAAGTTATACCATTAAATAACAATAGTACTTCAAACAATATCCAAAGCAATCCAAAAATTGAAATTACACCTCTCCTCACCATCCAGCAACTTTATCAAGGCAAACATCGAAATCACCGGCTCAAAAAGTGAGTCCAATCGCTCGTTGTTGCTCAGGGCCTTATATCCTGATATTACCATCCAAAATCTTTCCAATTCCGACGATGCCGAGGTTATGGAAAAGGGATTACAGATAGAAAATGGGGTAGTGGACGTTCATCATGCCGGGACCGCCATGCGGTTTTTAACCGGCTACTTTGCCTCACAAGAGGGAAAGGAAGTTACACTTACCGGTTCACAACGCATGACCGAGCGTCCCGTTAAAGTTTTGGTGGAAGCCTTACGAAGTTTAGGTGCGGCTATTGCCTATGAAAACAACGAAGGCTATCCCCCGATACGGATAAAAGGAAAAAAACTGGTCAAAAATCGGGTCAGCCTTCCGGCCAATATCAGCAGCCAATATATTTCCTCGCTGTTATTGATCGCACCAAGTCTAGAAAACGGACTGGAGCTCGAGCTGATCGGAAAAATAACCTCGGAGCCCTACATAAAAATGACCTTGGGGCTGTTATCGCAAATCGGGGTAGAAAGTGCCTTCGAGGGCAATGTCATCAAGGTTTTACCGAAAGCAAACGTGGCACCTACCGTTTTGACCGTAGAATCGGATTGGAGCTCTGCATCTTATTACTATAGCATCGTAGCTCTTTGCGAGATAGGTAGCGAAATTAAAATCTCCGCCTACAAAAAGTACAGTCTACAAGGGGACAGCATACTCTCGGAAATATATTCAAATTTTGGTGTGAAAACATCCTTTTACGACAACCATATCCTTTTAAAAAAAACCACAGACTGTCAATTGACAACCTTAAAATACGATTTGGCCAATGCCCCCGATATCGCCCAAACTATTGCGGTCACTTGTTTTGGCTTGGGAATAGGCTGCCATCTTACGGGCCTTCACACCTTAAAAATTAAGGAAACCGATAGGTTAGAGGCCCTTCATGCCGAGCTCACCAAATTTGGCGCCGCCATCTCGGTCACGGACAAAACGTTGACACTCCGCCCGTCGACCACTATAAAAAAAGACGTGGCCATCGACACCTACAACGACCACAGAATGGCGATGGCATTTGCGCCCCTGGCCCTAAAGACATCCTTGGGTATCAACGATGCCGAGGTGGTGTCCAAATCCTATCCTGATTTTTGGGAAGACCTCAAAAACCTCAGTTTTGGCGTAAAGGAAGTAATATAATCATCCTTTTACTTGACATCCCCTATCTGCGGGTCGTATATTTGCAGCCGCAAAAAATAGTACGCGAAGAACATACATTCATCAAATTCGAACTATGCCTATAAAACCGAACAAGTACCAGAAAATGAAATTATCGCATTTCAATTTTGAACTGCCCGATAATTTACTGGCCGAATATCCCGCCGAAAATCGGGACGAATCCAAATTGATGGTCGTTCATCGCGAAACCGGAAAAATCGAGCATAAAATGTTCAAGGACATGATCGGTTATTTCGACGAAGGTGACGTGATGGTATTAAACAATACCAAGGTTTTTCCGGCACGTTTGTATGGCAATAAGGAAAAGACAGGAGCAAGGATCGAGGTATTTTTGTTGCGTGAACTCAACGAAGAGCAGCGCCTTTGGGACGTATTGGTCGATCCCGCCCGTAAAATCCGGATCGGAAACAAGCTGTATTTTGGTGACGATGAAGATTTGGTAGCGGAGGTTATCGATAATACCACTTCAAGAGGTAGAACCTTGCGCTTTCTTTACGATGGTTCATATATCGATTTTAGAAGAAAATTGCGGGACTTGGGTCAAACCCCACTCCCGAAGTATATTAAAAGGGATGTTGAGCCCGAAGATGAGACGCGTTACCAGACCATTTATGCCAAGCATGAAGGTGCCGTGGCCGCGCCTACGGCCGGACTCCATTTTTCAAAACACCTGTTGAAACGTTTGGAAATCAAAGGCATCGATTTTGCCGAGGTCACCTTGCACGTGGGTCTGGGAACTTTCAACCCTGTTGAAGTCGAAGATCTTTCGAAGCATAAAATGGATAGCGAGGAGCTCATTATCGACGAAAAAGCGACAGAGATCGTGAACAAGGCCAAGGGCAAGAAGAAAAGAATATGTGCGATAGGGACTACCGCCATGCGGGGACTTGAAAGTGCCGTTTCTTCCGATCATTTGCTGAATATTCATGACGGTTGGACGAACAAATTCATCTTCCCGCCTTACGAGTTCAGTATCGCCGACGCCATGGTAACGAACTTTCACTTGCCTAAATCGACACTGTTGATGATGGTATCGGCGTTTATGGGGCACGATCTGATGAAAAGAGCGTATAAAGAAGCTATTTTAGAGCAGTATAAATTCTATTCGTACGGTGACGCCATGTTAATCATTTAGCCTCTTTGTCAGTCCCGCCCTTCGGCGAAATTTACATTGAACGTAGTCGAAATGCTCAGTATAAACTCCGATGGGAATCTTACGAACATCTTTTAAAATCCCGTAAACTAATTTTTTGTTTATTGGGATTTTTGACTTTTTATCTTTGATCGTATGTTGAATCAGACCAAAAAAAAGGACATCAGGGCTCTGACCAAAGAACAGCTTCGCGATTTCTTTGTATCCGAGGGCGATAAGGCCTTTCGGGGCAATCAGGTCTACGAATGGCTCTGGCAGAAATCCGCCCACTCGTTCGAAGGGATGACCAACCTCTCCAAAGAGACGCGTGACATGCTCGGGGCCAATTTTGTCATCAACCACATCAAGGTCGACCAGATGCAGCGCAGTAATGACGGCACCATTAAAAATGCCGTTCGCCTGCACGATGACCTGATTGTGGAATCCGTACTTATTCCTACCAAAACACGTACTACCGCTTGTGTATCGAGCCAGGTAGGCTGCAGTTTAGACTGCCTTTTCTGCGCCACTTCCCGCTTGAAACGTATGCGGAACCTGAATCCCGATGAAATTTATGATCAAGTGGTCGCTATCGACAACGAAAGCCGACTATACTTTGACCGACCTTTGAGCAATATTGTTTTTATGGGGATGGGCGAGCCGTTGATGAACTATAACAACGTACTCAAGGCCATCGACAAGATTACCTCGCCCGAGGGATTGGGCATGTCACCAAAACGTATCACGGTTTCCACGAGTGGTGTCCCCAAGATGATCAAAAAAATGGCGGATGACGAGGTACGGTTCAAGCTAGCGGTCTCCTTGCATTCCGCCATCGATGAAATCCGTACCTCGATCATGCCTTTTAACGCGACCTTCACGCTGGCCGACCTTCGTGAAGCCTTGGAATACTGGTACGCTAAAACAAAAAGCCGAATTACGTACGAGTACGTGGTATGGCAGGGCATCAACGATACCCAGAACGATGTGGATGCCTTGGTCGAATTCTGTAGGTTCGCGCCTTCGAAGGTGAATTTGATCGAATACAATCCCATCGACGACGGGGAGTTCCGACAGGCTTCCAATTCGGCATTGGATATGTATGTGAACACCCTTGAGCGCAATGGTATCATTGTAACCGTTCGCCGCTCAAGGGGAAAGGATATCGATGCGGCCTGCGGGCAATTGGCCAATAAGAAGTAGGCAGTATGTCGTACCTTTTTATCCCTTCATTTTCCCTATTTTTAGAAATCCGAATCAGATAGACCGAAACACTTGAAAATCGTATCCCAGATAAAACAGCCTGTTGAACAGGAAATGGAACTTTTTGAAACGAAGTTCAGGGATGCTATGTCCTCACAGGTGGCGCTGCTGAACCGGATTACCTACTACATCGTGAACCGTAAGGGCAAGCAGATGCGGCCGATGTTCGTCTTTTTGACCGCCAAATTACTGAACGATGGGGCGGTCAACGAACGCACTTACCGAGGGGCGTCGGTCATCGAACTGATCCACACCGCTACCTTGGTCCACGACGATGTTGTCGACGAAAGCAATAAACGTCGCGGTTTCTTCTCCATCAATGCCCTATGGAAAAACAAGATAGCCGTTTTGGTGGGGGATTATCTGCTGTCAAAAGGATTATTATTGTCCATTGATAACGGGGATTTCGATCTGCTGCGGATCATATCCGTGGCCGTACGTGAAATGAGCGAGGGCGAGCTGTTGCAAATTGAAAAGGCAAGGCGTTTAGATATCACCGAGGAAGTCTATTACGACATCATCCGCCAAAAAACGGCGACCTTGATTGCCGCCTGCTGCAGTCTCGGCGCCTGTTCGGTAAAACCCGACTCCCCCGATGTGGAAATCTTCCGCAAATTCGGTGAACTCTGCGGAATGGCCTTCCAGATAAAGGACGACCTGTTCGATTATGGCGCTGAAAAAATAGGAAAGCCCACCGGTATTGATATTAAAGAACAGAAAATGACCCTTCCATTGATTTATGTACTTAACAACTGCTCCGCATCCGAAAAAAAATGGCTCATCAATTCCGTGAAAAACCATAATAAGGATAAGAAGCGGGTAAAAGAGGTTATTTGCTTTGTAAATGAAAATGGGGGACTGGACTACGCGGTACAGAAAATGCTTTACTTTAAAGAGGAAGCATTGGCGTTATTGGCCACGTATCCGCCATCGGAATATAAAAGTGCCTTGGAATTGATGGTCAACTACGTGGTGGATAGGAAGAAGTAGTTTTTACCTATTGATAACCCCAAAGTTGAGCTCTGATTTGGCTCCTCATAAAGACAATGTCCCTAAAAAATTTCCTCCATCAGGCAACCATTCCAAACCTTCCTGCGTCTATACTAGTAGAAGACAACTAAACAGCTTTGAAAATCATATCCTTTTACAAAAACGAAAAACAGCTGATCAAAAAATCCGCCTCCGGTAATCGGGAAGCGCAGCGGCGATTGTACGAAAAGCACGCACCAAAAATGCTAGGTGTCTGCAGAAGGTATATCAAAGATTTGCAATTTGCGGAAGACGTAATGGTTTCAGGTTTCGTAAAGGTCTTTAAAAATTTGGATACGTTTCGGCACGAAGGTAGTTTCGAGGGTTGGGTCCGGAAAATCATGGTCCGGGAAAGTATTTCACATTTACGCAAAAACCAGTTCGTAGTGTACGACGAAACGGTTATCGAAAAGGCACATCCCCAAACAACGATCGATTCGTTCGATTGGGACACGCAACACATCCAATCCTTGATCGATGCCCTTCCGGATGGCTATCGCGCTGTTTTCGTGCTGTATGCCATAGAAGGTTACAAACATCAGGAAATAGGAGAAATGCTTAACATTTTGGAAAGCACCTCAAAATCGCAGCTCTTCAAGGCTCGAAAAGTTTTACAGGAACGATTAAAGCAACAAAATATCATAGGATATGGGACGGAATAAATTTGAAAAACAGCTAAAAGAGCAATTACAGGGGCGTGAAATAAAGCCTTCGGAAGGCGCTTGGAATAGAATTTCACAGCAGTTGGAAGTTTCCGAAGGGCCAAGGTCTAAACGGTTTCAATGGTACGGAATAGCTGCTGGGTTTATCGGGATTTTGTTCGCTTCGCTTCTCTATTTTACGTTGAAAGAACCATCGACCGTTCCGGAAACCGAAATAACCGATGTTATGAAGGATTCCATCCCCTTAAATACAACATCCGAGATGGTCCAAGAGCAAAAAAGTAAGGAGGACAATGCCATTGTAGAAACTAAGGTTCAGCAAGATAAATCAATACAAAGTACTTCCAAGCGCAATCAGGATAAGTCCATAAAGGACGCTTTGGTCAGTTCGAAAGACGAACAAATAAAAATTGAAAAAATAGCTATTCCTTTAAACACATCCAAGGAACTCATAGAGGCCAAGATAGCCGAAATCGTCACTCAGGTAGAGGTTTTGGAAAGGGAAAACAGTACCGTGACCGATGCTGAAATCGATTCCCTCTTGAGAGATGCTCAACGCCAAATACTCGAAGATAAAATTTTTAGGGATGACAAATCGGTCGATGCCATGGCACTTTTGGCGGATGTAGAAGACGAGCTGGACCGCTCTTTCCGGGACCAGATCTTTGACGCCTTGAAAGATGGTTTCCTAAAA
>NZ_JBGTHY010000141.1:0-2393 GCF_041745955.1 Pricia sp. | reverse complement strand
ATATTGTTCATGTTCTGGACGATTACCAACCTGACGCAAAAGCTAGTATACCAGAAATGTGAAGTAATGACCAGTAGCAAGGCTATCGCCGTTTTAGGCAGCGGTCTTGTCGGGTCTTTGGCTTTTACATTTTCCGATAGTTTTTGGTTCAACGCCGTCGAAACAGAGGTATATGCCAGTGCCAGTATGATTATGGCATTGCTGCTTTGGCTGGGCCTTAAGTGGACCGACAATCTCGATAACCCGCGCGGCAATAAATGGCTCGTGCTGATTTCTTACGTGGTGGGCCTTACCTTCGGTATTCAGTTCATGGGCTTTTTGGCCATTCCTTCCATCGGTCTTTTGTACTACTTCAAAACCTATAAAACAACAACCGTCAAGAATTTTTTGATTGCTAACGTTGCAGTCATTGCCGTTCTTATGTTGGTGTACAAATTTTCCCTGACGTATGTGCTTGAGCTCTTTGGCTGGAGCGAGGTTTTCTTTATCAATAGTATCGGGCTTCCCTTCAATTCGGGTACCGTCATTATGGGTCTTGTATTTGCGGCGGCGTTTTATTTTGGGCTCGATTATACCCGAAAAAATAATTATAAAACAGCGAATACGATAGTGCTTTGTACGATGTTCGTTTTTCTCGGATTTTCATCTTGGCTTCTGTTGCCCATTCGTGCGAACGCCCAAGTGGTCATCAACGAGAACAATCCCGAAGACGCGCGGGCCCTTTTGGCGTATTACAATAGGGAGCAATATCCCGGTGTCGACAGTCCCGTTTATGGCGCGTATTACTCCAGCACCTTTGGTAGTAGTGGAGAGGATAAAGACGAGGCTCCTAAATATGAAAAGGATGAAAAGACCGGTAAATACGTTATCGTAAATTATTATAAGGATGCCGTACCGGGGGATGATCCTAAACATATAGGCGTTCTACCTAGAATGTGGAGTACCCAGCACGCCGAGAATTATATGCGCTATTTCGGGCCGCTCGATTTTAAGATGAAGCAGACCAATGAAGAACTCCGTACTGCCGTTAAGCAAGTAAAGGAAGGCTATGCCAAGGGAGAAATAGACGCCGAGCAGTACATTGGTTTTTTAAGGCGTTTTAGCGAATACATCGAAGTAGAGCCACCTTCGATTTGGCAGAATATTAAATATATGACCCAGTTTCAGTTCGGTTATATGTACTGGCGGTATTTTATGTGGAATTTCTCCGGAAAAAACAACGATGTTCAAGGCAGGTACAATGGTAATGGTGAGTGGATCAGCGGCTTCGATTTTGTGGATAGCATGCGGCTCGGCAGTCAAAATAACCTTCCCGATGCGGTCGAGAACGATAAAGCGCGGAATACCTATTTTTTCCTTCCCTTGATTTTGGGCATTATAGGCATCCTTTTTCAGGTATCGAAAAATCCGAAACAGTTCTGGGTGCTGCTGGTGTTCTTTTTGTTTACAGGGATTGCCATCCAATTCTATACAAATCCCTATATCTTTCAGCCCCGTGAGCGCGATTACTCCCTGGTGGGATCTTTCTATGTTTTTGCACTTTGGATAGGCCTTGGCGTTTATGGCCTTTTCGACGAGTTCAGAAAACTGCTATCACCAAAAATACTGGCACCGGCCGTTACCGTGGTCTGTTTTCTGGCGGTACCGACCGTAATGGCCGTGCAGAATTGGGACGATCACGACCGATCGAACCGGTTTACGGCGAATGCATCCGCAAAAGCCTATCTCGATTCGACCCAAGAGGATGCCGGCGCGATACTTTTTACGATTGGTGACAACGATACTTTTCCGCTGTGGTATGCCCAAGAGATTGAAGGCTACCGCACGGATGTTCGTATCGTCTGTACCAGCCTTTTCGAAACGGACTGGTATATCGATCAAATGAAACGTAAGGCCTACGAAAGTGAAGCGATACCCTCGCAGCTGGCGCACGAAAAGTACCGCTTTGGGTCACGCGATGTACTGTATCATTACAATGTGGACGACCTTTTTAACAAAAAGCTTTCCGAGAACCGCTGGTCGGTCCAAGATTTTATCAAGTGGGTCGACAGCGACGAACCCAAGACCAAGCTGAAGTACATCCTTGAAAAACGGGGCGCGGATCTTGATGCCTATTCAGAGAACAGCCAGAACATGGTCTATTATCCCACCACCCACCTGCGTATTCCGGTAAATAAGAAAAATGTGTTGGAAAGCGGATTGGTCAAGGCAAAGGATTCGGCCGAAATCGTTGATTATATCGATATTGACATCCCCAAAACAGCCATCACCAAAAAGAGTATGATGATGTTGGATATGCTCGCCAACAATGATTGGGAACGCCCCCTTTATTTTTCGGGAGGAAGTTTTGACGATGCCGAATTTATTTGGATGAAAGAGTATCTGCAGCTCGA
>NZ_JBGTHY010000140.1:0-5870 GCF_041745955.1 Pricia sp. | reverse complement strand
TAAAATTTAAAATTCCAACAATCAAATTCCAAATACCAATTAGGTACAGGGATTTTTATTTTATTTTGGAATTTGGGATTTATTTTTCGGGATTTGTTTTTTAGATTATCGCCAAAACGTCGCTTTCGCGCATCATGAGATAATCATTGCCTTCAAGCTTGAGTTCAGTACCTGCATATTTGCCGTAAAGGACTTTATCGCCAACTTTGACGGTTACTTTATCGTCTTTGGTGCCGGGGCCGACCGCCACGACTTTGCCTTGTTGGGGTTTTTCTTTTGCCGTATCGGGAATGTAGATTCCGGACGCTGTTTTGGTCTCGGCGGCCATTGGTTCGATAAGTACTCGATCTGCCAATGGTTTAATGTTGACTTTTGCCATATTTCTAGTTTTTAGTTTTAAAAAATGAAATTCTCTGTTCTTAGTATTCAGAAATTATGCCATTGCCTAAAAACTGACACTTTGTTAATGCAAAAATGCCAGCTTGTCATCCAAGCTGGCATTTTTGTCTATTTGTCTACTGTTTTAAAGACTATCCGTCGGATTGGATTCGTCTGTCGCAGGGGCCGAAGGAAGGGATTCGGGTACCTCATCGGGGAGGGTTGTTTCTATGTCATCGCCATTGAGCAATTTGGAGTCGCCTTCACCGAAATTACCTTTTAAGGTGACGTTGGATGCCAAAATCAAAACAACCAGAAATATAGCTAAAATCCATGTACTCTTGTCCAAAAAATCACCGGTCTTTTTGACGCCGCCTACCACTTGGCTACCACCGCCGCCAAAGGAAGACGATAACCCGCCGCCTTTAGGGTTTTGTACCATGATGACCAATATTAGCAGAAAGCAGACTATTATGATAAGAATTAAGAATATGGTAAACGTACTCATTGGAAAAAGTTAAAGGTTTGAAGGTTACAGGTTAAAGGTCGGTCGCGGAATTGGATGTAACGTACGACTATCGGCCTTCTACAGTAACCTAAAATAGTATCGATGAAACCGGCGAAGTGGGACTGTGGTATAAGACAACTATTGATTATTGTGCATTATCCTCCTTAAGTCGCTCCACCGCTTTAATTCGGTCTGCAAAGAAACCACTTTTTTCCGGATATTTCAAACTTAAAATTTTGTAGGCCTGAATCGCCTTTTTATACTTTTTTTGTTCTAAATATACCTTGGCCAGGGTCTCGGTCATCAGTTCTTTATTCTCGAATTTGGCGGAATCGCCGATGACCACTTTCGGTATGTCTTTTTGGGGTTTGATTTTCGGGTTATCGGCTATAAATTTATCAATAAGCTCGAATTTTTTCGATTTTACGGAGTCCTCTTCCAACGGAAAATGGATGTTCTCCATTTCTTCCCCTTCCCTGCCTCTTCCATCTCTTTTGATTGGTTTGAAAGTGCTTAACCGCAGCCATTCGCTGAAAGAATATTTTTCCCTTTTCGTAAAGGGTAGGGGCTCGCCGAGTTCTAGGTCTTGGGATGCTTTATTTTCGGCCTCTAAAAGTGCTCTGTCTATTTTGGGGTCTTTGGATGTGAAAAGTCTGGGATCCAACAGGGCGTCCGCTTCGTCCCTGGTCAAGAGTAACGGCTTGTCCGCTTCCGTTTCGGGATTTTTGACGGCCGATTTTTGGGGAATCACCTCTTCGGATAGGATTTCGGTATCGACCAAGCTCTTGGTTTTGCCCGATAGGGTGTCGGAAATACGGTTTTGTAGGAAGTTTTTCGACGTAATAAAATCAAAAAGCACCTCACGGTCGGCCGTGTATGCAGCGGTAACCTTCAGGGCATTGTTGTATTTGAAACTGTTCAGGCTTTTCAGTCCTTTTAAATGGAGGGAGCGTGCCGCCTGAAAATAGGGGAATTCTTCCAATACTTCTTCCAGTTGGTTGGTCTGCATAGGGGAGACCACTTTATCAGGATTTTGTAGAAGGTATGTGAAGTCTTTTGGGTCCATTTTTCAACTACCAGTCTGCCAATGATTCATTAAAGATATCCTGCGTGATCCGTTCAAAAATAATTTCGAGGGCTTCACTTTTTATTGCGGAAGGTTGGGTCGCCGCGGGGAAGTCGTAAAAGAACGAAAAACGCTGTTCGAAATCCGCATCCTCTTTGGTCTTGTTATAAAAACGGACGTTCACCGCCATTGACAACCGATTTTGGGCGGCCGTCTGTTGGGCGGTGGCGCTCATGGGGGAGATGCGGTATTCCACGATTTCACCTTCATATAGCAAATCGCTATCGGAGTTTGTCAGATCTAGGCTGGTCTGGTTCAATATTCTATCTTGTAAAGCTTGGGTAAAATCCCGTTCCAGACCCGGTTCAAAAACGGAACCCGGATTTTGGGTAGCGTAGTTCTGAAATCGCGGTACCGCAAACGTCGCCGCCGAACCTACATCGCCACCGGTGAAGTTGTAAATGCCACAGCCGTTCAGGATCGTGGTAAGCGCCAACGAAAATAAAATAAGTTTAAACTTTCTCAATTTTTTGAGCTATCGTTTTTAAGTTCCAAGTTCCAAGTTCCAAGTTCCAAGTTCCAAGTTCCAAGTTTCACAAATCCCAGGCCTGGTATCTAGCATCTAACCATCAAAGATCATACTGCTTAATCTTCCTGTACAGCGTCCGCTCCGAGATGCCGAGTTCGCCGGCGGCGGCCTTTCGTTTGCCCCGGTTGCGCTCCAGCGATTTTTTGATGAGCTCTACTTCCTTTTCCTGTAAAGATAGGGTTTCTTCTTCCTGGATCTCTTCGGCGAAATGGTACTTATCTTCTTGATGCAGTTTTTGTGGCGGTCTTTGCGAATCGTGTTGGGGCAGTTGCAGCACTTCTAGCGGATCACGGTCGTCATCATCCATGACATCTTCTCCGTTATCCCCGTAGATTTTTTGGATAAGGCTCTCATTCTCTTCCTGAACCTTATCCCCATCATTGTTCTTCATCAGGGCCAAGGTCAGCTTTTTCAGATCGTTGAGGTCGCCTTTCATGTCGAAAAGTACCTTGTAAAGAATCTCCCTTTCGTTGCTAAAATCGCCTTCTGATTTTTTTTGTCCGATAACAGCGGGCAGGTTCGAGCCGCTAGAATCGGGCAGATATCCTTTAAGGGTATCCCACGTAATGATACGACTCTGTTCGAGAACCGATATCTGTTCGGCGATATTACGCAGCTGGCGGATGTTGCCCGGCCACCGGTATTTCAATAAAAGATGCACCGCGTTATCTTCCAAACGGATGGTAGGCATTTTATATTTCGTGCCAAAATCGGATGCAAATTTGCGGAAGAGCAGGTGAATATCGTCTTGCCGATCGCGCAAGGGCGGAATATGGATTTCGACCGTGCTCAATCGATAGTACAGATCCTCTCGGAATTTCTCCTTCTTAATAGCCTCGAACATATTGATATTGGTGGCCGCCACGATACGCACATCGGTTTTTTGTACTTGAGAAGACCCCACTTTCAGGAATTCCCCATTCTCCAAAACCCGCAAAAGGCGTACTTGGGTAGTCAAGGGCAGCTCGCCGACCTCGTCCAGAAAAATGGTGCCGCCATCGGTCACCTCGAAATAGCCGTTCCGGGTCTGGGTTGCACCGGTAAAGGCGCCTTTCTCGTGACCGAAAAGCTCACTGTCGATAGTACCTTCAGGAATCGCGCCGCAATTCACCGCGATGTACTTGGCATGTTTGCGGTGCGAAAGCGAATGTATGATTTTCGGAATGGCCTCCTTACCGACCCCACTTTCTCCGGTCACCAATACAGAAATGTCGGTAGGCGCCACCTGCGTCGCCTTTTCCAGGGCACGATTTAGCTTCGGATCATTACCGATAATCTCAAAGCGCTGTTTGATGGATTGAGTTGATTCCATTTTTTAGTTTTTTCTGATAGCCTCCCCGATCAAGGTCGCCGACGTACAACTATCCATTCGCACCATTACAAAATCCCCTACCTTATACTGTTTCTTCGGAAAAACGGCAACGGTATTCTGTGAGTTGCGCCCCATCCAGTGTTCGTCCGATTTTTTTGAGAGGCCTTCGATCAGTACTTCCTGAATTTTGCCCAGGTGCTGTTCGGTGCGTTCCCGGCAATGTTCGCGTTGTAGGGCGATGATCTCGGCCAATCGGCGTTTCTTGGTTTCCGGCGGCACGTCGTCTTCCAACTTCCGCTCGGCCATAGTGCCCGGACGTTCAGAATAGGCGTACATAAATCCGTAATCGTACTTGACGTATTCCAATAAGGATAAGGTGTCTTGATGGTCGGCTTCGGTTTCTGTGGGAAAGCCGGAAATCATATCCTGTGAGATGCTTACATCGGGAATGATTTTTCGGATGTTGTCGATCAGTTCAAAATATTCTTCCCGGGTATGCAGGCGGTTCATAGCTTTCAAAATACGGTTGCTACCGCTTTGCACGGGCAGATGTACGTAATTACAGATGTTGTTGTATTTCGCCATAATGCGAATCACATCCAAAGTCATATCCTGCGGATTCGAAGTCGAAAACCGGATGCGCATTCTGGGCTGTGCCAGGGCAACTTTCTCCAAAAGCTGCGCGAAATCGACGGCCAGCGCTTTTTCCATATCCGAAGCCTTGCTATACTCTTTTTTCAATCCTCCGCCATACCAAAGGTAGCTGTCAACGTTCTGACCGAGTAGCGTAATTTCCTTAAAACCCTTATCCCAAAGATGGTTGACCTCTTCAATAATCGATTGTGGGTCACGACTTCGTTCGCGCCCTCTTGTAAAGGGCACTACGCAGAACGTACACATGTTGTCGCAGCCGCGGGTGATGGATACGAAAGCAGTGATACCGTTGGAATTCAAGCGAACGGGAGCGATATCGCCATAGGTTTCATCCTTGGAAAGAATCACGTTTACGGCATTGCGGCCTTCGTCGATTTCCTGAATCAGGTTGGGTAGGTCTTTATAGGCATCGGGGCCTACGACCATATCCACGATTTTTTCTTCCTCTAGAAATTGATGCTTCAGGCGTTCCGCCATACAGCCTAGAACACCGACCTTCAAGTGCGGGCGCTGTTTTTTGACCGCGTTGAATTTCTCCAGCCGCTTGCGCACGGTAAGGTCCGCCTTTTCGCGGATGGAGCAGGTGTTAATCAGCACTAGATCGGCCTCGTTGAGTTCTTGGGTGGTATCGAATCCCTCGTTGGCCAAGATCGAGGCCACGATTTCGCTATCGGAAAAGTTCATCTGGCAGCCATAGCTTTCGATATAAAGCTTACGGCCGTTCGATTTTTGCTTTTGCAGCGAAAGGGTAGTGCCCTGAACCGATTCGTCGATTATTTTTCCCATATCCTATTTACATCCTCCTAAAAAATAGAGCGAGCGGCAAATATACCACTAATTCCATTTTAGTGACAAAGTGACAGTTATAAAATTATTTTAAAATCCGACGCAACGTTTTAGTGTCCTCTGTATCTTATCCATAGAACTCCAAAAGAGTTTTACCGATTGAATAAATAAATGAACCACTTTAAATTCCAAAAAAATGAAAAAGTCCCTTGTATTATTGCTGTTTGTTGCCGCGTTCGGCCTTGTTTCCTGTGACCAGGATCAAGACGATAGTCTTTATGCAGATTATCAAGTAGCTAGACCCTTAAAGATGACTACTGCCGAATTCAGGAGTGGTGTCGATGTTATCGCCCCTGTTCCCATTTTGGAATCGGGCAAAATCTACGCCTACAAGAACTTCATTTTTATCAACGACAAGAACAAGGGGATTCATGTCGTCGATAATACGGACCCTTCAAACCCCAAAAAGATTTCCTTTATCGAAATACCGGGCAACGTCGATATTTCTATAAAAGACGATTTTCTATTTGCCGATAGCCTTAGCGACCTTGTGGTGCTCGACATATCGGATATGAAA
>NZ_JBGTHY010000139.1:0-18857 GCF_041745955.1 Pricia sp. | reverse complement strand
GGCCAGGGCGATCGCTTCCTCGAACTTACCGAGCTTAAAGTTCATGTCCGCCTGATAATAGTCCATCTTCTCCTCCAAGATTTCGGGATCCTTGATTTCATCGAAACGCCGGTTGGCCTCATCGTAATCATCCTGTTGATAGGCGATATAACCTTGGTAATATTTGGACTGTGAACCGTATTTCGGGGAATTTTCGACCTTTTGAAGGTAGCTTTCGGCTTCCTTTTGCTTCCCTGAGGAAAATAGGGAATAGCCGTAATTAAAGTTGAACTTGTCCATTTCCCCCCGTGAAAGGGCTTTTTGTTCCACTTTATTGTACCATTTCAGGGCGTACGGATATTTTCCCGTCTCGAAATAATACTCGGCCACATCGACAAAGGCGGAATTCCGTTTGGTAGAGGTCGGATAGTTTTCTACAAAACTTTCCATCAGGCGGTCGGCGCCCAATTGGTTCAGGCGAACGGCGGCATTGGCTTCGAAATAGGCACTGTTTGCCTTGGTCTCGAGATTGTCGGTATTCTCTTTGACCTTTGAAAAAATAGACTGCGCCGCTTGGTATTGCTCGTTGTTGTAGAGCGCCAGGGCATCTTGATAGTTTTTCTGATCGTGGGTGTAGATTTTGGTCTCTTGGGATACCCCAGTAACGGCGATCCCAAAGAAAAGAGGGAGAAATGCGGTGATTTTTTTTAGCATAGTGGTCTTGCTGAAGATATGAATTACCTTAATTAATTTTAATAACGGCGAATATTGCATCTAAGTATATCCACGGGGCGCTTTTCGCTTTTTGCTATGCGCAGTTCGCCAGCATTCGTTGTAAACAAGCGCTTAGTAAAAAGCATTTTGTTAACAGAGCGTGGCTTTTTCAGGTGCAAAGGAAAAAAGAGTATTACTTTTGAAAGAAGTAGTATTGATAATTGATTTTTAATTATGCCAGAAACCATCCTAGAACTAAAAGACGCCGCCATCTTCCAAAAGGAAAGCCTGGTACTGAACGAGGTCAACCTCGATGTCAGAAAGGGGGAATTTGTCTATCTGATCGGAAAAACGGGAAGCGGAAAAAGTAGTTTTATGAAGACGCTCTACGGCGATCTGCCGCTACGGCAGGGCACGGGAAGTATTGTGGACTTCGACCTGACCAAACTCCGTGAAAAAGATATTCCCTTTCTCCGTAGAAAACTCGGCATCGTCTTTCAGGATTTCAAACTCCTCCCCGACCGGAATATCAACAACAACCTATCTTTCGTACTGAAGGCCACAGGCTGGAAAGACACCCATAAAATGGCCCTCAAAATCGAGGATGTGCTCGGCAAGGTCGGTATGAAAACGAAGGGCTTCAAATTCCCGCACGAACTGTCAGGCGGCGAGCAGCAGCGTATCGCCATCGCCCGCGCCCTACTCAACGACCCCGAACTGATATTGGCCGATGAGCCTACCGGGAACCTCGACCCCCAAACCAGTGTAGAAGTCATGAAAGTATTACAGGAAATCCACAAATCGGGCCGTACCATTTTGATGGCGACCCATGATTATGCGCTGATCCTAAAATATCCGTCGAAGACCTTGAAGTGTGATGGGAATAAGATTTTTGAGGTGGTGCAGCGGGCAGTTTAATAGACTACAAGCCTACCGGACTTGACATGTTCCGTTATAACAGCGAAGATTTCCTTCCTATTCCAATTCCAATACCGATTCTGCGATGGCAACTTTTCGGAATTACCAAATAAAACAACACGTTATATTTTGTTACATTTACCACGAAGATAAATCGATTTCCCCATCTAATTTTAGACCAATTTTTTAACTAACTAACTCGAAAATGATATGAAAAGGACAACTTCAACACGAGGTAAAATACCTTTTTCGTCCATATTTCTCTTGCTGATGGCAAGCAGTTCTTGGGCATTCGGTCAAACTGAATATACCTTCACAGGGAATATAACCGATAGTGGCAATAACGCCCCTATTCCGGGTGTATCCGTTTTTTTGGATAATACTTCGTTCGGTGGGGTGACTGATTTCGACGGAAACTACGTCTTTAAGGCGACCTTGGAATCCGATGAATATACACTGATTGCGAGCTATCTTGGGTATTCTACCAAACGCCTGAACGCTAATGCAGGTTCAGATACGGAGATAAATACGGATATAGCACTTACCGAGGATCTATTAAATCTTGACGAGGTAGTTGTTACGGGAAGTACGGTCGGTGTGAACAAAAGAACCTTGGGCAACGCAATTTCCTCGGTAAAATCGGAAGACTTGGTGAATAACGGTGCAACTGCGGTCGACCAGGCTATTTCGGGAAAGATAACGGGAGCCTTGGTGCAACAGAATTCCGGCGATCCTGCGGGCGGTATTAGCATCCGGCTTAGGGGGCCAAGCACGGTTCTCGGTAGCTCGGATCCCCTTTACATTGTAGATGGTATCATCATCAGCAACTCCAGTAACCAGCTAGTGGATACGGGCGGAAACGCCCAGAATAGATTGGCCGACCTGAACCCCAACGATGTCGACCGTATCGAGATTATTAAGGGCGCGGCGGCGGCGGCCATCTATGGCTCAAGGGCGAGTAACGGGGTGGTCCAGATTTTTACAAAGAAGGGGAAATCGGGAGAACCACGATTTAGTTTTTCCACCAATGTCAAGGTGAACGAACTTAGAAAAAAAATTGACTATAATACGGTTCCCCTAGCATGGGAAGATCCATTCGACCGAACGAATCTGGCCACCGTTCCGGCCACCAGATATGATTTGCAGGAAGAATTTTTTGGACCTGGCTTTGGAATTGAAAATTACTTGTCGGTAAGTGGGGGCAACGACAAAACGACCTATTTTATTTCAACTTCACATTTGGACAATGGGGGCATTATCAAGAATACCGATTTCCAAAAATTAGGCTTCAAGACCAACATCACCCAAAAAGCATTCGACTGGCTGACCGTCAATGCGGGGCTGAACTATGTAAGAAGTCAAAGCAATGAAATTCCCAATGGGGGGATCAATTCAGCCTATGGAGCGATTACCGGTTTTATTTTCAGCGATAACTCTATAAATCCTGCGCCCAACGAATTTGGAGTATATCCAGTAACATCTTTACTTGTTCCCAGAACCAATCCGATAGAGGCGGTAAATCGGTTTGAATTTGGTCAAAAGGTAAACCGAATTATAACAAGTGTTGCCCTAGATGCCAAGATTACCGAAAATTTATCCGCTAACTATATTTTGGGTCTCGATTATTTCAACCAATCCGCTACGGCATTTATTCCTATTAACAATACTTCGCCGAACGGCAATGGTTTTGCCCGCAGATCGGATATCAACAATTTTCAGTACAATAGTGACCTGAACCTTTCCTATAAAGCCGACATTAATGACAATATTTCGTCCACCACGACCGTGGGAGGTTCTTGGCAGTACGAAGAGTTCGACAGAATCGGAATAAATGCCGATGGTCTTCCGCCTATTGTGGAGACTGCGACCAGCGGTAGCCTTGTGGAACAGGGCGAAAGTCGTTCCCAAATTTCGTATTGGGGCGCTTTTATTCAGCAATCATTCAGTTTCAAGGACAAATTATATATTAATGGGGCATTGCGTAGCGATGGTGCTTCTACTTTTGGAAAAGACGAGAGAAGTCAATTATATGCAAAAGCCAGTCTTTCGTACATAGTTTCCGAAGAGGAATTTTGGAAAAACGCCCTTGGCGATGTATTCAGTACGTTCAAAATCAGGGGTTCTTGGGGACAAGCTGGAAATTTAACGGCCTTATCGGCCTTTCAGCGTTTTACTTTACTGAACCCGCTTTCCTTGAACGGTTCTCCCGGTCTGATACCAAGTACCCAACAGGGAGATTTGAATGTGGCCCCAGAAAGGCAGGAAGAATTTGAACTCGGGTTCGACGCCGGTTTCTTCAATAATCGGCTGGGCATCGAATTCACCTACTATAAACAAGACGTAACCGATCTTTTATTGCCCAGGGAGCTTGCCCCTTCCACGGGTTTCGGATCTAGATTGGAAAATGTCGGCAATCTTGAAAATAAAGGTTTGGAACTTTTGGTAAAGGGATTGCCGGTGAAGTCCAACGATTTTTCCTGGGATGTAACCGCTACCTACTCAAAAAACGAGAATGTCGTAACGAGCGTGGCAGGTGGAGGACAGTTTGCCCTTGACGGAAGTTTTTCGACCAATTATGTCATTGAGGGCGAACCTCTGGGAGTATTCTATCGACAGTTCTATGCCCGGGACGCAGATGGTAGCATTTCCTTGGATGAAAATGGATATCCCTTTGCCGGTACGACAGATGACGGCGGATCTTCAAAAGTTATCGGGGATCCCAACCCCGAATGGTTCGGTTCGTTGATCAATGAATTTACCTATAAGGATTTCTCATTGCGGGTACAGTTCGACGCCGTTCAAGGTTTTGATGTCTTTAATTGGAACCGAAGGCTGTTGGACAATGTTATCTTTGGGGGAGGTTCTAATATAGGGGAAGAATTACTGGGTAACCGGCCGAAAGGTTTCGGTGGGGCCCAGGCCGGTATTTTTGAGGAATTTATCGAAGATGGATCCTTTGTAAAATTGAGGGAACTGTCCTTAAGCTACAATTTCGAATTGCCATTCAAAACTATCGATAACCTAAAACTAAGCCTGATCGGAAGAAACCTGGTTTCATGGGACGATTACAGCGGATGGGATCCCGAGGTAAATACGGCAGGCCAGAGCAACGGGGTACGTGGCTTCGATTTTGCGGCGGTGCCTATTCCAAGAACGTATCAAATAGGTCTTAGTGTCAACTTTTAAAACATTCGGAACATGAAATATATACTTAAAATAAAGCTGTTTGCCACAATAGGCCTATTACTGATGTCGGTTTCGTGCGAAACGGATTTCAACAACCCCAATGCGGCGACTTCGGAGGAGACATTTTCTTCTAGGGAAGGTATTTTGGCCGCAGCCGTCGGCATGCAACAATTGTATTCGACTACCGGTGTTCGCTGGTTGGTGGAAACCCCGGCAATAAGCACAAGGGAAGGGGGCATAACCACTACGTTCCAGAATATGATTGAGCTCGAGGACGGAGGGGCGACCTTGCCCGACTTCAACTCAAACGTTCAGGGGCTGTGGGCCACCATGTTGCGGGTGGTCAAGATAGCGGAAGATATAGAGGCGAACGTGGCCACAATTGAATTGGAACCAGGTACCCAAAGCGGTCTTCTGGCTCATGCCAAGCTCTTCAAGGCCATGGCTATCGGCAGCTTGGCACAGCACTATCAGCAGGTAATCGTTCAGACCAGCAATGCCAATGATGCGGCTTTCGTTACCCGACAGGAAGCATTCGGATTTGCGATTATGGCATTGAACGAAGCCAAATCAGCGATTGCAGCCACGCCGGTCTCGGCGGAATTTACCAGTTCGGTTACGCTCGACAACATTGACCTCACGAATACGATCAATGCCTTTTTGGCAAGATACAACCTGTTCGCCGGTAATTATGATGCTGCCATTTCAAATGCGGTTAGTATCGATGTATCGTCGGTTTCCACCTTTGTCTACGATTCCCAAAATCTGAACCCTATTTGGGGCAGGGTCTTTTTAAACGATTCCCCGAATTTCAAGCCAAGGGATAATTTCGGATTACCTTCCGAATTTATCTTCGAGGCTGGCGACGGGCGCCTATCCTTTTATTTGGTACCGCTCGATGAAACGAATCAAAACGGACTTCCTATCGAAGACTTGGCAGGTTTCTTTAATGTGAATACAGGTTCAATTCCCGTTTATATTCCTGATGAAATGAACCTCATCATTGCAGAGGCCAACCTCAGAAAAAATTCCCCGGATATTGCCGCGGCAGAGAATGCACTTAACGAAGTTTTGACCGATACCGACGATCCGATAGGTATAAATGCCAATCTTGCACCCTACTCGGGGCCCTCGACCGTCGACGCACTTTTAAATGCCGTATACCAGAACCGAAGAGCGGAACTTTTTCTGACCGGACTCAGCTTAGAAGATAGCAGAAGGTTCGGAAGACCTGAACCAAGTGGTACGGCCATGGATTTTGATGAGGAACGGAACCGGAATTTTTATCCTTACCCCGATACGGAAAGGAACAATAATCCCAATACCCCTGATAATCCAAATATATAAGACAGCTCTAATAATCGCTCAAACTTTTTTAAGGATGCGTATTGCCTAATGTCAGGTCTTTGGTTTATGACCTTTTCTTCGCAGTGCAAACTGTATTACATTGATTTATAAGGATATGCCAAATGAAATCATCAAATCTTGGGAGAAAAACGCCTCCGAATGGGTCAAAGTAATAGATGCACAAAGGATAGCTTCGAGAAAGTTTACCAACCCTGCCATACTCCAGGTTTTAAAGGATACACCGTCGAGAAGAATTTTGGATATCGGTTGTGGGGAGGGATGGCTGACACGGAGCATAACAGCAATGGGGAAACAAGGGGTCGGTCTCGATGCTATCGGTCCACTATTGGAGAACGCCAGGCAAAAAGGACCTGAATCCTTTTATCAAATGAGTTATGAAGATATAATGGCAGGCCGAACGGTTCCAGAAGCTCCCTATGATAGTATTGTTTTCAATTTTTGTCTTTATCAGGATAAAGGACTGACCGAACTGTTCCGTGCTACGAAAAAGGCACTTAGCAGCAATGGTAGCATCGTTGTCCAGACCTTGCACCCCTATTTCCTGCTAGATAATGGCCTGGCATACAAAAGCCAGGCCATTACCGATTCTTGGAAAGGTCTTCCGGGTAATTTTAAGGATGGGCACCGATGGTACGCCCGAACGGTCGAAGATTGGTTTTTCGTTTTCGCGGAGAGCCACATGAAAGTAATCGACCTAAAGGAAATAACGGATGATAAAGGACAGCCCATCTCTCTTATATTAAAAGCAATTTAGATTGAGGATAGGATAGTTGCTACCTTGAAAGAACTTCAGGAAATCCATAAATCCGGTCGTACCATTAGCTGGACGTTAATATTTTGCCTCCTACCGTAAATATCCGTACCTTACCTAGTGCTATCAGTTAATACTGTTGGCCTTTAAACTATCTAATCCATCCATTATGTTTCCAATGTTAGTTCTCGGAGTTCTTTTCGGATTGTTCCTGCTATCGGGGATCCGCATTATTTTTGAATACAAAAGGGCCTTAAAGTTCAGGTTCGGGAAGTATATCAAAACCTTGCAGCCCGGTTTTCGATGGATCATTCCTTTGGTGGAAACGGTACAGACCGTCGATATCCGTGTAATTACCATCAACATTGTCTCCCAAGAGGTAATGACGGAAGACAATGTGCCCTGCAGTATCGACGGGGTGGTATTCTTTAAAATATTAGATCCCGAAAAAGCGGTGCTGGAAGTGGAGGAATACCGGTTTGCGATTACACAATTGTCTCAAGCAGCACTCAGGGACGTCTGCGGGAAGGTAGAATTGGATACCATTCTAAGCAAGCGCGAAGAAATGGGCAATAATATCAAGCAGATCGTAATGCAGGAAACCGTGATCTGGGGTATCGATATCATAGACGTCAAAATCAAGGACATACAATTGCCCGAAAACATGAAGCGGATGATGGCCAACCAAGCGGAGGCCGAACGCTCCCGGAGGGCAAGAATCATCTTGGCGCTCGCCGAGGAACAGGCCGCCGGAAAATTACTGGAAGCAGGGAAACTTATTGACCAATCCCCTTCTGCCATAAAATTAAGGCTCTATCAGACCTTGTCGAATATAGCCGCCGAAAAGAACTCTACCATTCTTTTCCCGTTCCCCGAAGAAGCTCTGCCCAGGAATACTAAAAAAGAGTAGAGCTTATAGTCGATTCCAATAATCAATTCAGCGCAATCTTGAACCTGAACAGCACTATTGGCCAAATCTTGGTCAATGGACAGGAATAGTATGACTTTTACTCTCCGAAATATGTAGTACCGAACTATTAAGACACAAGCAGAAAATCAAGAAAATCACCAGACTAAACAATGCCGAATTTCTTGAGGTCTATGAACTGATTCTTAAAAATGTTGCCATTCTGAACCACTCCATTCTTCCGAAAAAGGATTTTAAACAAGCATTCCAGTACTGTCGAGTTTTTTATTATACGTCGAAGAATACAATGACCCAACAGGATTTTTACTGGCCAGTTCGCCTTTCAATTGAGACCGCTACCTGTTATTTTTGAAAAAAGATATGGCAAAAGCAGCTGATAATCTTTCTGCTTGATCTTGACTGCCATACGATATGCGCCCAATCGGAAATGGGTGACATCTAATAAATCACATGGTTATTTGGTAGGTTACATGGTTCATTTCATAAGTTTCCCAAGAACCCATATAATTTTTGAAGATTAAAGTCGTTAGAAACTCTCAGAGAAGTTTCAATTTTCCTACATAACCATACAGAGATTGTATTAGAATGCATAAAGTTTCCCAAATATTATCCGCCGTCTGCGCGCCATTGTTATTCTACAATACGGCCTTTGCCAATAGAACCGTTTGGACCGAGGTCAAGCCCCATCCTATATCGCGCCCTGCCATCGTGCCATTTTCAGAAGGTAAGCCCGAAATGTTCGAAGGTCCCAAATACGATACATCCTTTATGAGCGTATCGATGGCACCACTGACGCTAAAGTAAAATTCGATATGCACAGGATACCGAATTGGATAGACGTGTTCTGGTCCGTGCTCAAAAGGTTTAATACGACACTATTTAGTTGAATCGCGTCCAATTTCCTAGCTGCTATCGCTTACATTGCCGATTAAAAATCTAACAAAACCATGAACTCAAGTTAACTTCATTTATATAAAAAAAAAGCCCCCGATGAAAACAAATATTTTTGCCAAGTATAGGCTGATTATAATAGTAATGCTCTGTAGCTGGACAGGTGTTACTGTATTCGCCCAGGGAGATAGCTACCGTGTCATGGAAGTTGTTGAAGTAGTATTTAATAGCCAGCAACAATATGATAACGCCTATATGGAGGTAGATGTATGGATCGAATTAAAAAAATCCGGATCGGCAAACGAGGTATATCGTATCCCTGTATTCTGGGATGGTGGAAATGTCTTTCGCGGCCGTTTGGTCGCCTCCTCACCTGGAAACTGGACGTGGAGAATAATCAATGAGACCGTCGATAATTCGGATCGGGGCTTTACTGGGAAAAGCGGCTCATTTACCGCTGTTGCCGCAGATGTACGTACGAATCCCAATAACCGCGGGTTTATAAAAGTTGACCCAAATACAAACCGAACCTTACAGTACACCGATGGTACCCCGTTCTTTTATACGGCAGACACTTCTTGGTCTGCACTGACAGGGGTATTTGGTTTTGATAAAGCAAATGACATTACCGGGATATCTTTTAAAGACTATATTTTGGCAAGAAAAAAGCAGGGGTTCAACGGGCTTAATGTAATCGCTAGTTTTCCGGATGATACCTATCTGCAGCAGCGGGGAAGAAACTTGGACCGGCCAGGTACTGAATCGGGGTTGTGGTCAAGTAAGACTTGGGGGAAGAAAACAGCGCCTAGCGGAGAGACCCCCTTCGAGTTGAAACGCCGGGGACAACAGGTGACCGATGCGATTAAAGAAGTCGACTATAAAAGAATCGTACCGGAATATTGGCAGGCCGTGGACGAACGAATGCAGTTTTTGGCCGACCAAGGATTCGTGACTTTATTTGAATCCGTTCGTCGGCACGAGCGTTGGCCATTTCGCGCGCAGGGTGAAAAAAATGCCTTTTATAATTATATCCGTTATCTCTGGGCGCGCTATGGCTGCTATAACATGATCTTTAGTTGGGTGCACCACGATACGAATTCTAACAATGTCTACCCTCATTGGCGAGAACTGGTTCGGCACGCACACTCAAAACTAAGTGCACAGCTGGGAAATCGGATGCCTTATGGTCAACCAAGAACCGCAATGTCTTATAATACATCCCTAAATAATTGGGAAAAAGATATACCTAGTGCCCTGGACCTACAGAACGTTAGTAACGCCGCAAGGGATGAAGACATGCATATTTGGCTGCGGGATATATATCGTAGTCGAACGGCAAAACCTGCCCTGAATTTGGAACCATTTTACCCGGGCTGGGGTTTACATTCCGATAATGACATCAAAAAAGGTCTAGATGATACCACCATGGCCCAAATGCAAATGTATGGTTCCGTGCTAAGCGGTGGCCTGGCAGGCCATGCTTGGGGAGATGCGTGGTATGCGGGAGCGGCGGCTTCAACCGGAAGGAGCCGGGAGAATGGAGGTACGATCGTGCCTGAAAACGATCCACAGGTCAATGCGCTAAACCGATTTGATTCTCAAGCCATGGGCCACCTAAGGCGTTTTATATTGGATTCCGGCCACGAGTATCAAAGATTGATACCGGCGGCGCATACGAACCTAAGCGACAACCAGGGCTTCGTACATACATTGTCGTTATCCAATGATAAGAAGTTTGGCCTAGGATTTTTTACTGCTGATGCCAGGCCCAATCCCACACCACTTCCTGCGCTAACCAATCTAATAGCGTCGGAAACCTATGTCTTTCAATGGTGGGATGTCACTAATGGGGGGTGGATTTCTGCAGGTAATATTACCGCAAACAGTGCGGGCAGACTGCAACCACCTTCCTTGCCGAACAATGATCGTGCAAAAAATTGGGCGTATCGAATCCGATCGGAGGACCAGGCAACGGAGGAACCGGTGGCGGAAAAACCAGAGGATAATAATTTTGTCCTCCGAATCAATTCCGGAGGCGGGGAGGTAACCTATAAAGGGGATACGTTCTCGGCGGACAATTATTCCGATGCGGGCAGCACCTTAGAAAGGTCTCAGACAGGCCTTGACGCCCCGTTCAAGACCTTTCGTTATAGCAGTAGCCAAGTGATGGGCTATGATATTCCCCTGAACAATGCGGAATATACGGTGAGGCTTCATTTTGCCGAGCTGTGGTTCGACGCCACCGGCGGGGGCAGTGGCGGCAGGGGCAGCAGAGTCTTCGATGTGCGCATGGAGGGCGACTTGGTGGAGGACGATCTGGATGTTTACGCCAAGGTCGGAGCAGATGCCCTGCTCACAAGAACGTACAAGGTAAGTGTCACGGATGGGGAATTGGATATAGATTTTTCGGCCTTGGCCTCTGATGGGGGGACCCGACACCCCATAATCAATGCCATTGAGATTTTGAAGACCGAAGACAGTGCCCCACCGGTAAAAGAAAGCGACTCACCATTAGAAGATGGTTTAGTCGGACACTGGGGATTGGATGATTCAAGTGGTCTAAGGGCGACGGATTCTAGCGGTAATCAACGTCACGGTACGTTGATGGGTGGTATAGACTTTAAACGTAATTCTGTGGACGGGGTGGTACAAAGCGCATTGGATTTTCCTAATGTGAAGGATTTCATAACCCTTCCGGATATTGACCGATCGGTTGATGATCAGTTTACGTTAGCTGCCTGGATAAACCCGGAACGCACCACCGGTGATTATCAGGGAATAGCCGGGACCCATACCGCCGGAGGGTTTATGACATTCGTTCATAACGGTTCACTCGCTTTTGCGTTACATACCGATGAGGGGCGCAAGCTCCTGAGACACGGTACTATAGTTGCAAACCGGTGGCAGCATATCGCGGTTTCCTACGATGGCAGTACCATGACCTGGTTTGTTGATGGGGATGAAGTTGGAAGCGAGGGGCATACCGGACAAGTTTTAGATCGTAATGTTGGGTATATCGGTTGGTCGGGATGGAGTGAAGAATACTTTGAAGGGGGTATTGATGATGTGCGGTTGTTCAACAATGCACTTACCGAACAACAAGTAGTTTCCCTGTTTGAAGAAGGTAATGTCAACACTACGCCGGTGTATTTAGCTTCAAAGGCTAATCTATCGATGGAAGGCATGGAAAATTTGACGGCTGAAAGTGTCCAAGCGGGGTTCGTACACCCCAACCCCACCAAGGGTAGTTTCAGAATAACCGGTATACCTTCAGGGGCAAAGGAGATCGTGGTTGCGGATTCCTCGGGTCGTGTGCTAATCACCTTGCAAACGGATAAAGAAGAGCCCGAGTTGGATCTTTCGGCCTATCCCGATGGTACCATCTACATAGTCAAAGTGGTGCAAAACGGATCGGAACGGACTTTTAAAGTGGTCAAGGAATAGCCATAGTTGACAAAAGAATTTCTCTCCACAAAATTAAGAATGAACCGCGGCACTTTTGTCGTGGTTCATTTTTTAATTCTATACGGTCGTAGTTGTCATGGTACGTATTAAAAGAGAGTTCAGCGGAGATCTAAAGATCGATAAGCATTGTTAACATTATTCCGACGGCCAGCCCACCTATATTAATGGCCGAGTAGCCTTTATTTCGTTTTAGATTCCGCAACGCGATTTTGAGATATGTTTTAAACATGATTTTATTTTATCCACCAATCCTGGGAGGGCTTTGTTTTTACTATTATTATAAATGTGTTTTGGCCTGTAAACACTTATAGCGATGCCGCAAACCTATTAATCTGTAAATCAATTTATTATACTCTATTTCGTTAAATCAGATTTTATATAGTGTCAAAATATTTTACAGAAGGTGTCCAATAACTTTCCATAGCTTTGAAGACCCGGTCTTCGTTCCCATATCAACTGGCCTATGATCAGAAAAAAACGCGTCTACAAAGCCGATAAAAAGGTAAATCCGTTTATCGGGGTGCTGCTATTCTTGATTTCCATTGTGCTATTGGCGATTACCGGGCCCCTTGGTTTTGTCTACGGATTTTTTCGTAGCCTCTTTAGAAAGGGATTTAAAGGGATAGGCGAATATTTACTGAAGATTGCCATTTCGGTCGATCAATTGGGCAACGTGATGATGCAGCACCTGTTGAACACCTTATGGGTCAAAAAAGGACGCTATAATTTCGGAAACCGCGACGAAACCATATCAAGTGCCTTGGGACGGAATAAAAAATTGGGTACCTTGACCGGTTTTGGCAACTGGATTGATAAACTGCTTGATGTTATCGATCCCAACCACTCGTTGAACTCCATCGATTATTACATAGAACCGTCCGAACAGGTCATCGACAAATTGGCGTGGATCCATATCGTGGACGGTCGTATTTTGATGACCCGCACCGAGGGACGTGAAAAATATTACATTCCCGGGGGCAAACGGGAGATTGGGGAAAGCGATGCCAAGGCTCTTTTTCGGGAAATCAAGGAGGAATTGAGCGTAGAAATAGAAATTGCTTCCCTCTTTTTTATAGGTATCTTCGAGGCGCAGGCCGACGGCCATAAACCCGGCATCTTGGTGCGGATGACCTGCTATTCGGCATCCTACCAAGGCGAATTGCAACCCGATTCCGAAATCGTGGAAATGGTGTGGCTTAACTATAAGGATAGGCACATGGTCTCGGAAGTCGATATGCTGATTTTCGATTTTTTGAAGGTAAAAGGGCAATTGGAGTAGAAATTATCAGTGAATCCCTAACTCGCCCGGCAGGCAGGTCTGTGCTATAGTTGCGTATTTCTGCCTTGTCGTCAGGCAGATATAACCTTGAACGTTAGGTTATTACTCAGAGATTCCCTAAGAATCTTAGAGGTTCATAGAAGTTAAAATAAGAACTATGCTAAATTACTTTCGCTTTATAGTGTTTTTGGTGGTGCTAGGATGTAAGGAAGAAAGTACGCCATCCAAAATGAAGGTCCGTCCCAACATCCTATTTATCGCCGTTGATGACCTTCGAAACGAATTGGGTGCCTACGGTAGTATCGCTAAATCTCCCAATATGGATGCTCTGGCCGTGGAAGGCATCCTTTTTACCCACCATTATGTTCAAGTACCTACTTGTGGGGCCTCAAGGCACGCGCTTTTAACCGGATACCGTCCCTCAAAACCCATCCATTTATCCAATAATGCGATTGCCGAAGAACTTTCGGGAAAGTCGGAGAATTCCATTCCCGAAACCTTCATCCATCGGTTCAAGCAGGTTGGCTATCACACGGTGGGTATCGGAAAAATCAGCCACTCCGCAGATGGCTATGTATACGGATACGAAGAACCGGTATCCGAAAAAAGGGAACTGCCCCACAGCTGGAGCGAGCTGCTTTTCGATGCCGGAAAATGGGAGACGGGATGGAACGCTTTCTTCGGATATGCCAATGGCGAGAACCGACAGAGCCTCAATAAACAGGTCAAGCCCTATGAAGCCGGAGAGGTCGAAGATGATGGCTATCCGGATGGATTGACCGTGAATCTTGCCCTATCCAAATTAAAAGAACTTAAGAAAAAAGAAAAACCCTTTTTCATGGGCGTCGGATTCTTCAAGCCCCACCTGCCTTTCAACGCACCAAAAAAATATTGGGATCTGTATGATCGGGAAGAGATTCCTGTTTCCGACAATCCCGGAATCCCGGAAAACGTCAATTTAGCAAGCCTGCACGAGAGCGGGGAATTCAATCAATACGCCCTAGGTGATGAAAAGGCCGGCTTGGGCGCCTCGGTTTCCGATGCCTACGCCAAAAAATTGCGGCACGGCTATCTAGCCTCCATTAGCTATATCGACGCCCAAATCGGGAAACTGCGGCAAGAACTCAAAAGATTGGAATTGGATGAAAACACTATCATCGTCATCTGGGGCGACCACGGCTGGCATTTGGGCGACCAACGCGTCTGGGGCAAGCATACCCTCTTCGAAAATGCCCTTAAAAGCACCTTGATCATTAAAACGCCCTACGCCGAGCATCACCATAAAAAAGTGGACGCCATCGTAGAAAGTGTAGACCTCTACCCTACTCTTTTAGAGCTGTCCGATATTCCCCTGAACCATAAAGTCGACGGGGAGAGTTTGTTGCCCTTAATGGTTTCTGACGATTCGAAAGACCAAGGAACGGCCTACGGGTATTTCAAAAACGGTATTTCACTGCGTACGCCCGATTACAGATTGACAAAATATTTTAGGGACGAAGAGCCTGTAATCGAACTTTATGACCATTCCGGAGATAGCCCCGAGGATAAAAATATCGCCGCCGAACGGCCGGAAATCGTGCAGCGATTGATACCGGTTTTGGAGGAGGGGGAGTGGTGGGTTCCAATGAGACAATAATCTTTCCACCATTTTGAACGTGAATGTAATTTACATTTTAAACAAATTTATCTACAATAAACAACAAAAAAACAAACATTCCACTACAAGCAAAAGTTTTCGTAAATTCCCATCTCAAATTTTTAACACATTTAGATGGAAGTTCTTGGTATTGACGTCGGTGGTTCCGGCATGAAAGGCGGTATTGTAAACACCGAAACTGGTGAGATGATCTCGGAGCGGCATCGTATTCCCACCCCTGAATCAAGGAAACCCGAAGAGATGGCCGAAGTCATCGCCGAAATCGTCAAACACTTCGATTACAAGGGCAAGGTGGGCTGTGGGTTTCCGACTGTAATCAAAAAAGGCGTCTGCAAATCACCCGGAAATCTGGACGAGAGCTGGTTGGGCGTCAATATCGAGGAGTTGTTCGAAGAAAAAACGGGACTCGACTTTACGGTCGTCAACGATGCCGATATCGCCGGTTATGCCTCCATGGAATACGGAGTCGGGAAAGGAGTAGAAGGTCTGGTCGTTATGATTACCATCGGTACCGGATTGGGTAGCGGGGCTTTTTATAATGGAAAATTGATTCCCAATTTCGAATTGGGCCAGATTCCCTATAAAAAGTACAAAAAAATCGAACTTTGGGCGGCGGCTTCGGCCAAGGAGCGCGAGGGATTGTCCTATAAGAAATGGGGCAAGCGGTTCAACAAATTCCTGAAATATGTAGACCTTATTATAGCACCTGACCTTATTCTTTTGGGGGGTGGCACTTCAAAGGATTTTGACGAGTTCAAGAAATATATCACCATCGAAACCCCCGTTATACCCGCGGAACTGGAAAACCATGCGGGGATTATTGGCGCGGCGGCTGCGGCGGTCCATAGCATTCCAATGGATTAATTCGCAAAGGGACCAAACACCATTCATCAAAAAAGACCCAACCGATGTTTTCATCTATTGGGTCTTTTGTTTTAACAGATGTTTAGTCTTTCTGGAATGCTAAAGATCTAAACCGTTGGTACCTCTTACACTATTTTATTCCGCTTACGATCATTCTCCGTCAAATAAATCTTGCGAAGTCGCAAATGCTTCGGTGTTACCTCAACATATTCATCCTTTTGGATATATTCCAAGGCCTCTTCCAATGAAAATTTGATGGCGGGAACGATTTTCGCCTTGTCGTCAGCTCCGGAAGAACGTACGTTGGACAATTTTTTGGTCTTCGTGATATTTATGGTCATATCATCGCCACGGGAATTCTCGCCGATAACCTGTCCCTCATAAATATCCTCGCCCGGATCTACGAAAAACTTGCCTCGGTCCTGTAGTTTGTCTATGGAATAGGGAATCGCTTTTCCTTTTTCCATCGAAACCAATGAACCGTTCTGACGTTGTGGAATATCGCCTTTCATGGGTTGGTATTCCAAGAAACGGTGTGCCATGATGGCCTCACCGGCGGTAGCGGTCAACAATTGGTTACGTAGGCCGATTATACCACGGGACGGAATCAAAAATTCGCAGATCATACGATTGCCCTTGGCTTCCATACTGGTCATTTCCCCTTTTCGTATCGATACCATTTCCACCGCTTTTCCGGAAACTTCCTCCGGCAGGTCGATGGTCAATGCTTCGATAGGCTCACATTTTACACCGTCGATTTCCTTAATAATAACCTGCGGCTGGCCAATCTGCATTTCATACCCTTCGCGACGCATGGTCTCGATCAATACGGACAAGTGCAAAACGCCCCGGCCGAACACCAAAAATTTATCGGCACTGTCCGTCGGGTTGACCCTTAGGGCCAAGTTTTTCTCAAGCTCAAGCTCCAACCGCTCCTTAATATGGCGGGAAGTAACGAATTTACCGTCCTTACCAAAAAACGGACTATCATTAATGGTAAACAACATACTCATCGTTGGCTCGTCAATGGCGATGGTCTTTAAACCTTCCGGATTTTCCAGGTCGGCAATGGTATCGCCGATATCGAAACCTTCAAGACCCACAATGGCACAGATATCGCCCGTGACCACTTCCTGTACTTTTTTACGACCGAGACCTTCGAAAGTAAATAGTTCCTTAATTTTCGATTTTACGATGCTTCCGTTCCTTTTCACCAAAGAGATCTGCTGGCCCTCTTTCAAACTACCGCGTTGCAATCTTCCGATGGCAATCCGTCCGGTAAAAGATGAAAAATCCAATGAAGTTATCAGCATCTGGGTATTTCCCTCTTCGGGTACGAAGGTGGGGATATGCTCGATGACCATATCCAACAAAGGTTCGATATTGTTGGTCTCATTTCTCCAATCGTCGCTCATCCAGTTGTGTTTCGCGGAACCATAGACTACGGGGAAATCCAACTGCCACTCCTCTGCCCCAAGTTCATACATCAGGTCGAATACTTTTTCATGCACCTCTTCTGGCGTACAGTTTTGCTTGTCCACCTTATTGATGACCACACAGGGCTTCAATCCCAAATCGATCGCTTTTTGGAGTACAAAACGTGTCTGCGGCATCGGGCCCTCAAAGGCATCCACTAACAAGAGCACACCATCGGCCATATTCAGAACACGCTCGACCTCGCCTCCAAAATCAGCGTGGCCAGGGGTGTCGATGATATTGATCTTGGCATCTTTATAGACTACCGATACATTTTTTGAGGTAATGGTAATGCCACGCTCACGTTCGAGATCATTATTATCTAGAATAAGGTCACCGGTATTTTCGTTGTCGCGAAAAAGATGGCAGTGGTACATAATCTTATCGACCAAGGTAGTCTTACCGTGGTCTACGTGGGCAATAATGGCAATGTTCTTTGTTGTTGACATAAAATTATGTGATATTTACGGTCTCGTTTTCGAGCGTGCAAAGATACCGCTAATTTCGCTCGGTTCGACCAAAGTCGTGTAATTTTTATTTTGTTGATTTTTAGGGGATTAATTTACTTACGTTTGGTTAACACCCAGCCAAGTCTGGCATCTAAAAAAGGAATAAAATAGGCATCAAAATCATCGACATAAATTCCGGGACCGCAATTACGTCAACTTTACTAAAATTTCTCGCGCTTATGGTTCGAAAGCCGGTTTCCGTGATTTTCGCTTGGTCGCCACCCATCCGAAATTGAAACCGAAAAGTGGACCGTAACCTGAGGGCACTCCATCGCCCCGATAATAACCCACGCCTAGTTCCACATTAAAATTGAAGCCTTTCGGATACGTTCTTTGGACACCGTACGCCATCCCATAAAATCCCATGTTGAAATCGCTGGGACCTTCAATGTTGGTATCTATACGAAGCTGGGAAAAGAAAATAGCCTGTGCCGCGGCTATATAGTTTCCGGAATTTCCGGAAACGTTCTTGTCCATTCTGATTCGCCTTTTGAAATTGTGGTAGTACCGATAGCGGTTGTTCATGGCCAAACCGTAAGCCCAGCCTTCTTGATAGGTGGCGAGTGCCAATCCCAAACTGGTCGACACGCTTTGGTTTTTGAAGAGTCCCAGTTCGTAACTTAATCCTGGGTATAACAGATCGAACTTGAATTGATGACGCTCTAAATTAATAAGTTCGAAAGGTTTTGTGGGTTGCTCCACTTGTGCGAATACGCTGGAATAAGCAAGCATTAAGATAGCGCATATCGAAAAAAATGCTTTCTTGTCCATTAGTATTGGATTGGCGTCCATCGAATCTAAAAACTAAATCACAGTTTTCCAGTATATTTGAGGAAAATTTAAGATATGGACCTTTCGCTTATCCCCAAACT
>NZ_JBGTHY010000138.1:0-3493 GCF_041745955.1 Pricia sp. | reverse complement strand
AACGACACCTTGGTCGTCAACGACCGTACCGGTGATCATAATGTCCTGTCCATGCATTATATAAAAGGCGTTAAAAAGAACGAATACTAGTAATAGAGCTTTCTTCATAAGTACAAGGTTTTTGGTGGATACTAAACAGTGCTCGAACAACCCTACATCCAATTTTTCCTTTCTAGTGGAAAAGAGTTAAATCGAAAAAGGACTAAAGAAAAGTTCCGGATACTTTCTATCGTTATTCCGCTTGTTTGAGCAGTAAAACGACAGGTACAATATTAGAAGGAGTTTTTGATAAATAAAAATTCAGACCCCCTGTTAAGTATTGATTTTAAGTAGTTTGTATGCCTAAAAACTGACGAATAGAAAATTTTAAAGGATATTTCGGTCATATCGGGAGCTTTTTATTTTTTGAGGACACTGAACCTATCGATATGTAAAAATTGCTTGAAAAATCATTTTTATTACATCCAAAATCAAGGGATATATAAATTTTACTATTGTTATAAAAGTGCGATTTTAATTGCGTTATTATAATCTAAATTTTAAAAGTATTGAATTATATTTACTGAAATCCTTATTTTTCAAATAAATAATAAGGATTCATCAATTTTATTTTCTAAAGTTATAAGTAGCCAGCTTTTTCAAATAACGAAAATCCAACACATACGAATGAAGGACAAACTAGACCTAGTAGACCACCAAATATTGACCCTGTTGTCCGACGACGCCCAAATGCCCTACACCGAAGTGGCAAAACGCGCTGGAATATCACCCGGAACGGTACACATGAGAACGCGGAAAATGAAAGATCTAGGAGTCATCAAAGGGGCGACCTTGACACTTGATTACAGTAAGATGGGTTGGAAAATGACCGTATTTCTAGGCATATTTTTACGCGAGAGCAACCTATATAAAGTGGTGATGGAAGAACTGTCCAATGTCAGGGAAGTCGTCAAGATACATCACAGCACCGGTAAATATGATATTTTTATAAAGCTGCATGCCCGTGATAGCTTGCATTATCGAAACCTGTATCAGGAATCTATTTTGACCATTGAAGGTATTCGGGGCGTAGAATCCTTTATGTCCGTTGAGGAAAATATGAGTAGGCATATCAGCTTCACTACCCAAGACAGCAAATAACTTCAATAAAAGCGGTTATAAGTTACCTATAGGATAAAAAATCGGATAGGAAAATCATTAAAACAATGTTAAATTCTATCAATTCGGTAACAATTGCATTTCTGTGGCGTCTTTAGTATAACATCATCAGTTAATAGTAATCAATTCCTGAATAAAAGCCGTCAATCAGCGGTTCGGGATTTAAAAACAAACAAGTCATGAGAAAAATCAGTGTAGTACTGGTAGCTGCAATGCTACTATCGGCCGGAAATGTTTTTGCGAACGACGCCACAACGGTCGATCCCTCGAAAAGTCTTTCCGCGCAGATTTCAAAAATGTTGAGCGACAATGCCTTCACCCAAAACGAAGTGGAATTGACCGGCCAAGTAAGGTTTACCCTTAATAATGCACACCAAATCGTGGTGCTGTCGGTCGAAACCGAAAATCCGGTGTTGGAAGAATTTGTGAAGCAGAAATTGAACTATAAAGAAGTAGCCTTGGAGGCCTACAAAGAAGGTAAAATTTATACAATACCTGTACGCGTCGTAGGCTAGATACTGTGGTAAACAAGTTCAGCAATGAAGTCTTGATTTGATAATTTCGAATCAGGATTTTTTCTTGTTCTTATATTTCACATTTGTAATATTGCTATCTATTTTTTTGCGTTGTTGGGCTTTGAAACTAGGCGTTTTCCTTTCAACGGTCTTGACAACTTTCTTTGAAAGGACATCTCCCGGATGTTTCGGATTTTCCTTGGTGCCCCTAAGGTGAATTACTAGGCCGTTTAAAAAATTCCGTAAAACCTGATCACCACATTCCATATAATTGGGATGGTCTTCCTTTCTGAAAAAAGCGCCCAATTCACTTTTACTTATCTTAAAATCGGCCAATTTCAAGATTTCCACGATTTCATCGTCCCTGAACATCAAGGCTACCCGTAGCTTCTTAAAAATATCGTTGTTCGTCATGCTCCATTTTTTTACAAGATAAAATAAAAAGTTGGTTTGATATGCCTTCGAGCGTATTAACATAGCGGCGCATACGAAAAGCCTATTTTTACGTTTGTATATAGAATACTTTCAAAAGTTATCTATGAGTTCCAAAAAAGAAAGATTGAGTATCCTATCCGAAATGATCTCTTTTGCGAAAGTCGATATCTTCAAGACGCACTATAATTGAGGTGATTATTCAGGCCATTTCTATCGTCGCTAGGGCCACTTGCTATATCCGAATAAATCTTTTCACATCCTGCATTGTTCAACAGATCAATCTATGACTCCAATTTTGTTTCTGGGGTCGATACCCTGACGTACACGTTCATCCCTTTTATTTAGAATCATAATCATATGGATTTTATAAATAGTTAACCAACTATGTAGTTGACTAATTGTATTGTATTATCCTAGTTTAGGATTTAGAATAAAATGGTAAAGGACTATATCAAAATGCTTGGCCACAGGGCCTTGGACAACCGGTTAAAGCGGATCAGCGACAAGATGACACATGATACAAGGAAGTTCTTTAAAGAGATCGATCTGGATGTTGAACCCAGTTGGCACTTAATATTCAAACTGTTGAGGGACAATGAATTTCTGACTATGGTCGAATTGGCGGAACTACTGGGCTATTCCCATCCTTCCATGGTTGTCGTGATAAAAAAAATGACAATAAAGGGATATTTTTGGCGAAGTAGGTTTTTCGGAATCCTGCAGCTACGGGACCAGGGAAACCTTTGACTTGGGCATTGCCCTGTTGCATTCTTTCGAATATGAGGAAGCTGAAAAGGCCTTTGTAAAGGTCATTGATAAAGACCCCGATTGCGTGATGGCCTACTGGGGCGTTGCGATGAGCAATTTCCACTCCCTTTGGATGCAATCGGGAACGGGGTACTTGGAAAAAGGCGCAAGAATTTTGGAAGTTGCCCAAAAACTGCCCATGGAGGAGAGGGAAGGGGACAATTTAAAAATTGCTAGGCGAATTTTTATAGTTCGTGGGTGAAATGCCGTACAATGCCTTAAAGCATTTGGTAAAGTAGGATAGGCTGTTAAAGCCCACATCATAGGCTACTTGGGAGATATTATCGGCTTTTTGGGACAATAATTGGGTGGCGCGCTTTAGCCTAAAATTACGAAGTAGCTCTCCTGGAGGATGATTGGTAAGTGCCTTTAATTTCAGGTGTAACTGGGTATTGCTCATAAGTAATTCCTTTTGCATCTGGGGCACGCCAAATTCAGAATCGGAATACCTTTCTTCAAACAGCGCAAGTACCTCGTTCAAAAATTTCTCGTCCATGGAGGTTACGGTGATTTCTTTGGGGTCCAATGAAATATTTTTGGAAAAGAGTTCCCTAAGTTTTTTTCGCTGTCCGATCAGA
>NZ_JBGTHY010000137.1:0-1787 GCF_041745955.1 Pricia sp. | reverse complement strand
CATCTTTCCGAACAAAAATGCACCGGAAATTATGGAGGGTATTACCTCGAACCAGCCCTTGATCAAACATGAACTGGCGCAGCGCACCCGGCATCAATTGCGAAGAGTGCCGGAACTATCCTTTTTCTTGGACGATTCGCTAGATTACATCGAAAACATCGAAAAATCGCTGAAAGGGGATGAAAATCCGATTGAAAACCGTGCTCTTTTGGCCAAAAGGAAAAAAATCTGAGAGCCTATTTTTTAAACCGATGACACCTTGAATTTCCCGTTCTACATCGCCAAACGCTACGTGCGTTCCAAGAGCAGCCAAAACGCGGTGAACGTTATCAATTTTATTACCTTTTTAGTCATCGTCATCGGTTCGGGCGCATTGTTCATCGTACTTTCCGGGTTTGCAGGCCTCAAGACCTTTAGCCTATCCTTCAGCAACACTTTCGATCCGGATTTGAAAGCGGTACCCATAACCGGAAAATTCTTTTCCATCTCCCCCGATCAAGAACAAAAACTACAACAAGTTGAGGGCATAGCCGAATATAGCAAAGAATTGGAGGAAAAGGTCTATCTCAAGAACGAACAAAAAAGCCATATCGCATTTATAAAGGGCGTCGATTCGAGTTATAATCAGGTTATTAGCGTCGACAGTACCATCCAGTACGGCACTTGGCGTATCAACGAACAAGATGCGGTCGCCGGCATCGGAATTGCGAATATTCTGGGCACGACAGTCAATCAATACCGAAATCCGTTGGTAGTCATGGCCCTAAAACCGGGCCAAGGTTCCATCAAACCTCAGGATATCAAGACAAAACCACTCGTTCTAAGCGGCGTTTACGGGATAGAGGAGAATCTGGATAAAAAGTACGTTTTTGCGGATTTACCATCCGTACAACAGCTACTGGACAGGGATAGTAATCAAATTTCCGGTATTAATTTTAAGTTGGATGGTTCTGGGGATATTACATCCGCAAAAAAAAGGATTCTCGAAATCTTAGGAAGCAACATCGTTCTAAAAAACCGACAAGAGCTAAACAGTTCGCTACATAGGATGCTGAACACCGAAAATTTGGCTACATACCTTATTTTCACACTAGTTCTCATTATTGCCCTGTTCAACGTGGTCGGTGCCATCATCATGATGATATTGGACAAACAGCAGAATTCAAAAACACTGTTCAATCTGGGCGTTACCATCAAAAAACTACGCAGTATCTATTTCGTACAGGGGATTTTGGTTACGACCACCGGCGGCATAATCGGCGTCGCCTTGGCCTCGCTGCTCATTTGGTCACAATTGGCCTTCGGATGGTTGAAGATTACGCCCTCGCTGGCATATCCCGTAGAATATCAGCTGATCAATGTGGCCATCGTTCTCGCTACTATTATGGTCCTGGGGATAATTGCCTCCAAAATTGCCAGTAGTAGAATTACGAAGAAATTGATTGCGAGCTAAACTCAAAATCCCCAAACCGCTCCATCACCTCATCTAAGGCGGCAAAAACATCGGCGGAATCGTCACTGGTCACCATTTCCATTCGGTATTCCTTAAAATGGGGGATGCCCTTGAAGTAATTTGTGTAGTGACGGCGGGTCTCGAAAACGCCGAGTTTTTCGCCTTTCCAAGCTATGGCCATTTGAAGGTGGGCGCGGGCGGCATCGACCCTTTCTTCCATAGTGGGCGGTTCGGCGTGGGTGCCGGTTTTGAAAAAGTGCTTGACTTCCCTAAAAAACCAAGGATGCCCGATACTGGCGCGGCCGATCATGGCGCCGTCGAGTCCGTATTCGTC
>NZ_JBGTHY010000136.1:0-11844 GCF_041745955.1 Pricia sp. | reverse complement strand
TCTTTTTTTGAAATGAAAATTATCGTAGACGAAATCACCAAAGACGTATCCCTTTTTATAACCGATTTCGCGGACGAAGATGAGGTAGAGGAATCGAAAATGCTATGGACCAACCAAGTTTCGGATCTGAAGCAGGTATTGGGGTCAAAGTGACTCCCACTAAACTATGGTCAATTTCAATGGGGAGCTTCTCCCAAATACCGGTAAATTCTTAAATCACCAAAACCGAGGCCTGCGCTATGGCGATTCCCTTTTCGAATCCATGCGCGCGGTCAATGGAAAGCTATTTTTTTGGGAAGACCATTATTTGCGCCTGATGGCCTCGATGCGCATGCTACGTATGGAAATTCCGATGAATTTCACGATGGAATTCCTCGAAGAAAACATTCTTGGGGTCATCGCCGCCAATGATTTGAACGAAAGCGCCGCCCGCATCCGACTTACGGTCTTCAGAAATGAAGGCGGTCTCTATCTACCGGAAACCAATGCCATATCCTATACCATCGAGGCCAAACCCTTAGAACATCCTTTTTATATTTTGGATGAGGGTCGTTACGAGGTAGAACTTTTCAAGGATTATTATGTGAATCCCGATATGCTATCCACCTTAAAGACCAATAACAAAATCATCAACGTGGTCGGTAGTATCTTCGCCCAAGAAAACGATTATGATAACTGTTTGTTGATCAATAGCGATAAGCAAGTGGTCGAAGCTTTGAACGGGAATCTCTTTTTGGTCAAGGGAAACACCATAAAGACCCCTCCATTAAAGGATGGCTGCCTAAACGGAATCATCCGGAAAAAACTGATGGAAATAGTAAGTAAATTGGAAGGTTACGAATTGGAGGAAGACTCCGTTTCACCCTTCGAACTGCAAAAGGCCGATGAACTTTTTATTACCAACAGTATTATCGGAATACGCCCCGTTACCAAATATCGTAAAAAGGAATTTGGTAATTTCACCGCAAAGGATTTATTAGGTAAGCTGAACGCGGTCGCCAGGTTAGGATGAAAACCATTGTTCGCCCAATGCAATCCGGAAATATTGGGGACACAAAAAACCGCTCGGACGGACAGTTTTTGCTAATTTTTGGAATTTGGTGTTTGGAATTTGGTACGTGGCCCTTCAATTCAAATTCGGGTTTTCAGGAGCATTCGACCACAACAAATAATTGCCCCCCAATTCCATCATTTTTTCCTTCCAAAAGGCATCCGAGGATTTATGGATGATGGCGCTTTCGTAATCGTTCTTGACCACGACCCACGATTTCGACGAAAGTTCTTGGTCCAACTGCAACGATGACCAGCCTGAGTACCCCAAGAAGAACCGGATGTCCCCTTCAGATATTATTCCCCTATTGATAATGTCGATAAGATTTTCGAAATCCCCGCCCCAATAGATACCATCAGATATTTCGATACTGTTGGTTATCAAATGTGGTACCTTGTGGATAAAATATAGATTGTCTTGCTCCACGGGACCGCCGTTGTACACTTTAAAGGGAATTTGGATTTCGGTAACCAGATCGTTGATGTGATAGTCCAACGGTTTGTTCAGAATAAACCCTACCGAACCCTCATAACCGTGTTCGGCCAAAAGTACGACCGAACGATTGAACGATACGTCGCCTGTCAAGGTGGGCTCGGCAATCAGCAGTTTGCCCTTTTGGGGTTTTAGCTCTACCATGGTTTTTTGGACTTGATTGCTCTAAAATAAGACAATTCCCATAAAAACCAAATACCTTTTAAAAAAAAGCATCCTACGATTGCAGGATGCCTTCTAAACCTGCCCGTCCGGCAAGCGGATATGATATGATAAATACTAATTTACCGAGCTGGCCAATTCAGAACCTGCTTTGAACTTCACTACGTTCTTTGCTGCGATCTGGATCGTTTTTCCTGTAGAAGGGTTTCTGCCTTCCCTTGCGTTTCTTTTAGATACGGACCATGATCCGAAACCTACCAATGATACGCGGTTTCCTTTTTTAAGAGATCCTTCAACGTTGCCCAAGAAAGACTCCAATGCTTTTTTTGCCGCGGCTTTTGTGATGCCTGCATCTGATGCCATAGCATCGATTAATTCTGTTTTGTTCATAGTAAATAAATTAATAGTTGTTAAAAATGCTTTTTAAACGTTCAACAAATTTATACGGATTTGCCGTGAACACAAGTAAAACAGGGGTAAATCACTGTTTTTGTTGATAACTCGGGTCGTTTGTTGATAAAGTAGGGCTTTTTTTACGGTTCTTACAGCCCAATGG
This sequence comes from Pricia sp., assembly GCF_041745955.1. Lineage (NCBI taxonomy): Bacteria > Pseudomonadati > Bacteroidota > Flavobacteriia > Flavobacteriales > Flavobacteriaceae > Pricia > Pricia sp. The sequence continues at coordinate 9,583 of NZ_JBGTHY010000136.1, read as the reverse complement.
TAGCGGGGCTTTAGGTCACCATGGCATTTTCTTCGAAATTAAAACCGTTTAAAAGGTCTTGTGCCTTCATCTTTCGTTTCCCAGGTAATTGGATTCCAAGCAGGTGGATAAACCCATTTTTAACGGCAATTTTTAGCGTTTTGCCGTCCCCCAGAACCTTGCCGGTATGTTCTTGATGGGTCGTTTTTTCTTTGGATGCCCCATAAATCTTTAAGGGAATTTTTTCGCCGCCATTGACCAAGGTCGTCCATGCGGTAGGGTAGGGGGAGAGTCCCCTTATTTTATTGTGGATGGTTTCCAGGGAATCTGACCATTCGATTTCACAGGTTTCCCTATGAATTTTATGTGCTATTTTTGAGGAGGATGTATTTTTTTGCTTTTCGGTACTCACCTGACCTTTTTCAATATGTCGTACGGTTTCAACTACAAGATCGGCTCCCAAGTACATCAAACGGTCGTGTAGGGTGCCGGCAGTATCGCTTTCGGTAATATCCGTTTTTTTCTGAAGGATGATTTCCCCAGTGTCGATCTTATCGTCGATAAAGAACGTGGTTGCCCCGGTTTCCGTTTCCCCGTTGATAATGGCCCAATTGATGGGTGCCGCGCCCCTGTAATCGGGCAGTAGCGAGGCATGAAGATTGAAAGTGCCGAATTCGGGCATGGCCCAAACGGCCTTGGGAAGCATCCGAAAGGCCACTACAATCTGCAGATTGGCGTTCAGGGCTTTTAATTCGGACAGAAAATCCTCATTTTTCAGGTTGGTGGGCTGCAATACGGTAAGCCCTTTTGATACCGCATACTTTTTAACATCGGATTCCTGTAGTTTTCTACCGCGTCCGGCAGGTCTGTCCGGTGCGGTGATTATGCCCACAACCTTATAGCCTTCGTCGAGTATTTTGGTCAGGGTAGCGGTGGCAAACTCGGGCGTGCCCATAAAGAGGATTCGTAAATCGCGCATTTTGATTAACAATTTAGTACTGATTATAAATTATTGATTGTAATTTTTTACTAGAACTCTGAACTCCCTGACTACCCTATTTCATACTCGTTCTTCGTATTGACCTTGATCTGGCCATCCTCTAGCATCATTTGTATCGTCTTTAATATATGGGCTTCACTATGGTCGAGTATTTTAATCAGGGTCCTTGAAGTACGACTTTTCCCCTGTAAAGTGGCCAGTATGTCTAAGGATATGGATTGAAAATCAATACCCTTTGTTTGCTGTCTTTTTCGGCAAATGTCGCAAATACCGCAATCCTGAACCCTTTTTTCGCCAAAATAACTTAAGATTTTTTTGCTTCTGCAAACCTCATCCGAATGGATGTAGTTGAGCATCTGATCGACCTTTTCGACTTTGATCTGATTGCGTTCACCGACCTGTTTGGCAAAAATGTTTATCGTACGGTCATCGTCCCTAGGCACCAAGAAGGTAATTTCTAAATCTGTCTTTTTTGATTTGTAATCGATAATTTCATCCTTTTTAAGTTTTTCCAAAAGGTCGAATACCCGACTTTCGGAAACATTGGTTTTTTTGGCGATCAGCGATGGGTCGATTTTAGTCTCAAAATCGAAGATACCGCCATAGGTTCGGAGAATAGTCTGGATCATCGGCGCGGAACCGCTATTTTTCCGGAGATAATCAAAAATGGAATTTTGGGAAATGATAAACCGAATCTCTGTTTTCTTGAAAAAGGATTCGGAGAGGGCGATCACGGAATATTGATCCAGCACTCGCAAAGCGTTGTACGTAAGAAAGGAATTCAGTCCGTAGGCCGCTACAAAATCCTTAAAGGGGAATTGAAAAATTTCGTCGGTACTTTCCCCTAACGATATCTGAAAATAGTTGTTCAGCTTGTTGTATACTTTTTTGAGGAATTCGGCATCGGGCAGCGCGCCAAGAAACTGTTGCCGCATCTGCGCAACATCGAAATCATTGGTCAAAAGTACGGCCGTTGCCGGGGCGCCATCCCTTCCTGCCCTTCCTGCTTCTTGGTAGTAGTTTTCGAGGCAATCAGGAATCTGAAAGTGTACCACAGTTTGTACGTCGGGTTTGTCTACGCCCATACCGAAGGCATTGGTGGCGACCATTACCTGTAATTGGTCGGCCAGCCAAAACTTCAATTTTTCCTGTTTTTCTTTTTTGGTGATTCCTCCATGGAAAAAATCGGCCTTGCAACCGTTTGCGTTGAGAAAGCGGGCGATATCTTGCGTCATCCTACGGGTGCGCACATATACAATTCCGCTTTTGTGGGTTTTTGCGAAAAGTTGTTTCAATCGGTAATGCTTGTCCTCGCACCACAGAACGCCAAAGGCAATGTTGGGTCTAGAAAAGGAATCTTTTACGATTAGCGATTCGGTAAAACCAAGGTTGTCGATGATGTCAGTGGCTACCCGATCCGTAGCGGTCGCGGTTAGGGCGATTATTGGCGTTTCGGGAAGAAGTTCCCGAAGTTTGGTGCATTCCAAATAGGCGGGCCGAAAATCATGGCCCCATTGTGAGATACAGTGGGCCTCGTCGATGGCGATGAGGTTGACGTTCATCTGCCTTATTTTATCCTGCACCATCTCCTGTTGTAGGCGCTCGGGAGAAAGATATACGAACTTGTAGCCGCCGTACAGGCAATTGTCCAACAGCGTGATGAGCTCGTCGAAGGGAATGCCGCCGGTCAAAGCCATCGCCTTGATACCCCTTTGTTTCAGGTTGTCGATCTGGTCGTGGATAAGGGCAATCAGCGGCGAAACCACGATGCAGAGACCATCCTGTGCCAGTGCAGGTACTTGAAAACAGAGCGATTTTCCACCGCCGGTCGGCATAAGCGCAAGTACGTCTTGCTGGTTCAAGACCGCATCGATTATCCTTTTCTGGGAGCCCCTAAAATTGGAAAATCCCCAGAACTCCTTTAAAATTTCCTCAGGATTTTTGTGCATTAGTTGGGATTTACCAAGTCCAGAATAAAATCCGTTCGCTCCGTTACACTAGCTTTGGGGATAAGGGTGATTTCATAGCCAAAGTTTTGATACGTTTTTTCCAAGGAGGTAAAGATACGTTCCGATGCTTCAAAAGATTCAAAACGTTCGGAGTCGGTAGCGTATATTTCTCGCCAGGGCGGCATGAGCAATACCCGGTCATAGCGAAAACGCTGTGCAGGGAGTTCGAAAGCTTTATCATAGGGCTGTCCAAAACAGTTCATATACGAATGTACATCGGGAATGCCACGATCGAAGAAAACGATGTCATAATCCGTTTTTTCTGCGGATCGGTATTGAGCGATACGGCCTTCGAGCAGTTTGTTATTGAATTCCACGGGATTCTTGACGGATAGAATGGGGTTCGTGATAATCGATTCCATAATTTCGGCAGCTGCCTCCGCTGCTGTGAGGCTCCGTACGAGTTCGGGAATACAATAGTACCCTCTGTTCCCCAGCTCCTGGATAACCGAGGTTTTTCCGGTACTGGGGCCGCCGGTTATCACTATTTTTTTGGTATTCAATATGCGATTTTCACTTAGGGCGTAAAATTAAGCAATCCGCCAAGCATTTGAAAATTGATGGGTACGCCGATCAGGAGTTCATTATCTTTGTAGAAAAGAATAAAATGGATACCAAAAACCCTGAAGAATTTTATAAACGATTACAAGAACAGTTGGAGGAAAGTACGACCTGGCCCTCGGATTATCTCTATAAATTTATTGTAGAAAGCGATCCCGATAAAATCGCCGAGATCCATACTATTTTTGATAATACGGGCGCGGTCATCGAATCGAAACAATCCAAAAAGGGAAAATATACCAGCATATCCATTACGGTCAACCTTGAAAATCCGAAACAGGTCATCGATAAGTATAAGGAAGTCGGGGTGATAGAGGGGATTATTTCTTTGTAAAGCAAAAAAGTGGACACAAATAAATAGCATTTACGCCATAATTTTCTTAAATTGCGTGCGTTATTAAGGAACTCGATAGAAGTTCCACACTTCTCTTTTATTTTTAAGCAAAACACTTCAATTTGAATTTAGTAGAAAACCTTGAGTACAATACCGAGCGGTCGCAACTTATCATTCCCGAATACGGGCGACATTTTCAAAAAATGGTCGATCACGCCGTATCCATCGAAGATGATGGGGAGCGGAATCGCGTCGCGCAATCCATCGTAGCCGTAATGGGTAATTTACAGCCACATTTACGTGATGTGCCCGATTTTCAGCACAAGTTATGGGATCAGCTGTTTATCATGTCCGATTTTAAGTTGGATGTAAAATCGCCTTTCCCAATAACCAGTAAGGAAGTCTTGCAGCAACGGCCAGAGGCTCTGGAATATCCGCAGAACTATCCGAAGTACCGTTTTTATGGTAACAACATCAAGCGAATGATCGATGTGGCCGTAAAATGGGAGAAAGGGGATAAGCGCGAGGGACTGGAATATGCCATTGCCAACCACATGAAAAAATGTTACCTGAACTGGAACAAGGATATGGTTGACGACAATGCGATTTTTAAGCATCTTTATGAGCTGAGCGACGGTCAGATCGACATGGCCGCGGAGGACGAAAGCCTTACGGACAGTGGACAGTTCTTGAACAAAAGAACGCCGACGAAGTCCTCACGCAGCAGCAACGGGAAGAAAAATTCACGAAATACTAACAATAATCGCGGTAAAAAGCGTTATTAACAGCAATCAACCTACAACCTACTACGTATCATGGGCACTTTTAAAATAGAGGGCGGCCACCCACTCTCCGGAGAAATCACGCCTCAGGGGGCCAAGAACGAAGCCTTGCAAATTCTTTGCGCGGTACTGCTAACCGCCGAAGAGGTCACCATCAACAACATTCCCGATATCGTCGATGTCAATAAACTGATTTCCATTTTGGAAGATCTGGGGGTAAAGGTCCAAAGGATAAACAAGGGATCCTACTCCTTCAAGGCCGACGAGGTCAATATGGATTATCTGCAATCCGCCCAATTCAAAAAAGACGGCCGGGAGCTTCGCGGCTCTATCATGTTGGTCGGTCCGTTATTGGCCCGATTCGGCAAAGGTTACATTCCCAAACCCGGAGGTGACAAAATCGGACGCCGCAGACTGGATACCCACTTTGAGGGCTTTATCAACCTTGGTGCCAAATTCAGGTACAATAAGGAAGAACACTTTTACGGCGTAGAGGCCAAGAAACTCAAGGGTACTTATATGTTGCTCGATGAGGCTTCCGTGACCGGTACCGCAAATATTGTCATGGCCGCCGTTATGGCCGAAGGCACGACCACTATCTATAATGCCGCTTGTGAGCCCTATTTGCAGCAATTGTGCAAAATGCTCAATCGTATGGGCGCCAAAATTTCAGGCGTCGGCTCGAACCTTTTGATAATCGAAGGCGTTACCGAGCTAGGCGGAACAGAGCATACCATGCTGCCCGATATGATCGAAATCGGCAGTTGGATCGGTCTGGCCGCCATGACCAAAAGCGAACTGACCATTAAAAATGTAAGCTGGGACGATTTGGGACAGATTCCCGTCGTGTTCCAAAAAATGGGAATACAGCTGGAACGCAAAGGTGACGACATTTTAATACCTGAGCATACCGATGGCTACAGCATACAGAAGTATATCGACGGCTCGATCTTGACCATCGCCGATGCCCCTTGGCCGGGACTCACTCCCGATCTATTAAGTATCATTTTGGTCATGGCCACACAGTCAAAAGGCGAAGTGCTCATTCACCAAAAAATGTTCGAAAGCCGCTTGTTCTTTGTCGATAAGCTGATCGACATGGGGGCGAAGATCATTCTCTGCGATCCCCACCGCGCCGTGGTTATAGGGCATGATTTTAAGTCCACCTTAAAAGCTACCACGATGACTTCTCCCGATATCCGGGCAGGGATTTCATTGTTGATTGCGGCGTTATCCGCAAAAGGTACTTCTACCATTCATAATATTGAACAAATTGACCGGGGTTATCAAGATATAGATACCCGGCTTCGGGCTATCGGGGCAAAGATTACCAGAGTTTGAAAAAAGGACTCAGTCCGTGATTATCATATGCATTCTAGCCACTATTTGTACCTTTGATCATCCTTTAGGGAATATTTTCCGGATGTTTGCATCGTCTTTCTTTTTTAGGAAATTGATATCTCGTAGGCCCCGAGGTAGTTCGTTAAAATTGTAGCATGAAAATCAGGATAAAGGGAAACTCCGTTCGCTTTCGATTGACCCAAACAGAGGTAAAAGCCGTCTGTGATATGGATATGGTTAGGGAGGAAACGCAGTTCAACGAAGCGCACTTTGTCTATGCCGTGAAGGCTTCCAACGTACATGACCATTTAACCGCATCGTTCGCTGATCAAGTCATAACCCTGTTCGTTCCCAAAGATACCCTTAACGATTGGTATACCAATGACCAGGTGGGCTTTTACCACACCGAGATTCTGGATAACGGCCAAAAACTCGATTTGATACTCGAAAAGGATTTTGTCTGTTTGGACGATAGGGCGGAAGATGAATCCGATAATTATCCTAATCCGAGAGGTAACGAAATTGCCGATTCATAAATTTCTAATTCCAAGGAACAATCTTGAACGGGATGAAGGTAATAAAAAAATTTGGGACTATTTGACTGGTATTGAACAATATAAAGGACACATTGTCTGTTTACTATCAAGGCGTTGGCCATAACCAAGACCGACCGTACAGCGAACCAAACCTAGTTTCATGAAAAATTTTAAAGGGCTTATCAGTTTCCTATGCCTATCAGCAGTTTTCTTCTCTTGCAGTTCAACAAATAGATTGACCATGAATGCGATAGAACCCGCTCGGATTTCTATACCCGCTGAGGTCGTGAAAATCGGAATCATCAATTGCAGCTTACCTTCTGAAGCTAACCAAGCCATCGATAAAATTGATAAAATACTATCGTTGGAGGGTCTAAATTTGGATAGGGAAGGTGCGGAATCTGCCGTATTGGGATTGTTCGACGAGCTATCCCAAAACGATAGGTTCGAAACGATTCGCGTCATCGACAGTATCTCGGAACAGCGAAAGGGACTTGGGGTGTTTCCCGCTGCCCTCAAATGGGAAACTGTACAACAAATTTGTGAGGAATTTGAAGTGGATGCCCTGTTCTCCTTGGAATTCTACGATACCGATACAAAGGTAAATTATGAGGTGGGAATGGTTTCAATTCCAAATCAAGTGGGTATCGACATATCCCTTCCGGGGCATACGATAACTCTGAACACCATTATGAAAAACGGATGGCGTATCTACGATCCGAAGAATAGAAGACTACTTGACGAATTCGTATCCAACGACCAAATTGTTTCGGTAGGGCAGGGCGTAAATCCTGTAAAAGCAATTGAGGCCATCATCGGAAGAAAGGAAGCCGTGTTGCAGCATAGTACCGGTCTGGGAAATTTATACGGATTGGATGTCAGCCCGTTGCGAAAGCGTATTTCGAGAAACTATTTTGTCAGGGGCACGGATAATTTCAAAATCGCCCAACGAAGGGCCCAAACAAGCGATTGGGAAGGAGCGGCGGATCTTTGGGAAAAGGAGTTGGATAACAAAAAAGAAAAAGTCGCCGGTCGCGCCCATTTCAATATGGCGATTATTAACGAAATCAACGGCGATTTGGAAACGGCTTTGGAATGGGCATCAAAATCCTATTCGGATTATCGCAATAAAGACGGGCTCCGCTACGTAAATATTCTTCGTAACCGAATGGCCGAAGAACGACTGCTGAACCAGCAATTGTCGCGTTAGGAGAGTTGGTTTGAGTGCTGGGTGTCCGATGCGCGATGTTTGGAATTTGGCACTTCGATAAAACTCGCTATCTTAAATTAAGAATTTGGGGATTGGTATTTCTCCATGTTCTCACTACCCGACCGCCTCTTTATAAACCTTCAGGCAACGTTCCCGCGCCTCCTTGTGGTCAACCATTTTTTCAGGATAGGATTCTTGCTCGTGCTCGGGCACCCATTCCGAAATATACTTTCGATCTTTATCGAACTTGTCCACCTGGGTCATCGGGTTAAAAATGCGAAAATAGGGAGCTGCATCAACACCGCTACCTGCCGCCCATTGCCAGTTGCCGACGTTGCTGCTCATTTCGTAGTCCAACAATTTCTCGGCAAAATACGCCTCCCCCCAGCGCCAGTCAATCAACAGATGTTTGCAGAGAAAGCTGGCCACTAGCATGCGTACGCGATTGTGCATATAACCGGATTCATTAAGTTCGCGGATACCGGCATCGACCAGTTTGAATCCGGTTTCGCCTTTTTTCCATTTTTCGAATTCCTGTTCATCGTTGCGCCATTCGATGCGGTCGTATTTTTTTCGGAAAGCTTCGTCTACGGTTCTTGGAAAATGCCAAAGAATCTGCATAAAAAACTCCCGCCAGATCAATTCGCTCCAAAACACCTCGTTTTTCTCGGCAATCGCCTTTTTCATCATTTTCCGGACGGAAACCGTACCAAATCGCAAATGCGGCCCCAGTCGGGAAGTCCCGTTTTCCTTGGCGGGAAAATTCCGGGTCTTTTCATAGTTGTCGATCAAGGTCGGCGTAACCGTATACTCCGGAACTTTTAGGGATGAGGTTTCAAAACCCAAATCCGATAACGAAACGTTGGGCAAACGGGAATGTTCGATCAGATTATCCAGATATTGGCTCGTATAATGTATGGTCAAATGGTCATCGGCATTGAAAAGCGCTTTCCATTTATTCTTGTAGGGAGTATAAACGACATAAGGGTCGCCATCACCTTTTACTACTTCATCCTTTTCAAAGATGACTTGGTCTTTAAAGGTTATAAGTTCGATGTCTTTATCCTTCAGAAACTTCCTAATTCTTTCATCCCTATCCTTGGCGTAGGGTTCATAATCATGATTTGTGTAGACCTCGTGAACCTCATATTCCTTGCATAAATCTTCGAAAACGGACTCCGGTTTCCCGTGAAACAAAGCAATAGAGCTACCGTGCTGTTTCTGCAGTTCGTCACGCATTTTCTGAAGTGTTTCGTGGATAAAGGTTACCCGCGCGTCATCTTTCGGCAATTTATCCAAAATCTCGGTATCGAAAATAAAAATGGGAAGTACGGGAAAATCTCCCCTGAGTGCCGCTAGAAAACCTACATTGTCATCTAGACGTAAATCCCTTCGGAACCAGAATATGTTCATTTTGTTGGGCATAGTCTTTTAAAATTCAAACCTTTAACCCAGATCGAAAGGGTTTATGAGCCTGCCTGCCTGCCGGCAGGTTTATGAGTTTAGAAGTTTAGAAAAAAATAACCTTTACTTAGGGCTTACTGACTACTGCTTTTCAACTAATGTTCAAAGTAGACATTCCCCCATCTACGCCGACAACTTGTCCGGTCATCCAGCTGCTGTTATCGCTGAGTAAAAATTGGGCGATATCGGCAATATCCTTTGCCTCGCCCACACGCTTTAGCGGATGTCTTTCCGCCATTTTTTCTTTCTTTTTGTCATTGTTGAGCAGCCGTTCGGCAAGCGGAGTATCCACAAGGGACGGTGCGATGACGTTCACCCTTAATTTCGGGGCATATTCGGCGGCCAATGACTTGGCGAAGCCTTCAAT
>NZ_JBGTHY010000135.1:0-3134 GCF_041745955.1 Pricia sp. | reverse complement strand
TTGGATAATAATGCTAGGGGCCGGCGACGAAAACGGATCTCGGGAATCATCAAAATGCGTGTACCCTACCTGAAGTTTATTGGTCGCATTGTCGCCAAAGGTGGAATTCAGTTCTAACTGAAACGACTGGAGACTATTATTGATTCTGTATCCGGAATTTTCGAACTGCAAGGTCTGGGCACTCGGTCCCCTTACCCCCAAGGCCGTCGGGTGGGCCGGTTTTTCTTTTGAAGCGTCCAGAAAATTATAGATTACGGCCAAGCGGTTGTTATCGTTAATATTCCAGTCCAGTTTCAAAATCCCTTTGGTCGATTCCGCCCCGTAAGTGAAACCTTGGTATCTACCGGTATCGTATCCCAGACCCGAGAGAGCGGACTGCACCGCGAGCAAATCGTCTTCCTCCACACGAGACTCGTTAATGGCACCCGAGCCTGTATTCGGTACCCATCCGTTAGACCCTAAATCGTCACGCGAATCTTGTTCGAAGTTGGCAAAAAAGAAGAGTTTGTTTTTGATGATCGGGCCACCGATACTAAGGCCGTATTGGCTTTGGTTCAGATCAGGTTTGACGACATCCTCACCCTTTATCCTGCCTCCTGTCAAACTCTCGTTCCTATAAAAGCCGTAAACGGTACCCTGAAATTCGTTGGTTCCACTTTTGGTGACCGCATTGACCGTAGCTCCGGTAAAGCCGGATTGGGTAACGTCGTACGGAGCCAAGGAAACCTGAATCTGATCTATGGCATCCAGCGATATGGGTTGGGAACTGCTCTGTCCACCCGGAGTGGGTGCATCGAGTCCGAATGGGTTTCCGAAGAAAGAACCATCCAAAGAAAAATTATTGTACTGGTCGTTCCTCCCGCCGAAAGATAGACCGCCTTCACCGGAATTTCCCGATGCACTAGGCTCCAAACGGGTAAAATCTTCGGCCGACCTGGAAATAGTTGGCAGTTTGGTCAGCTCTCTCCTACCGACACTGGTCTCGGCCCCGGTACGGCCGCTGCCAAAGGTACCTCCGCGGTCGGAGATTACCACGACCTCGTCCAGCGCCTGACTTTCCGTCAAAAGAACAACATCTAAGGTAAAGGTCTTGCCCAAGGTCAGAAAAACGTCTTCGACCAACTGTTCTTTAAAGCCAACGTAAGTAATAGTGACCTGATAGGGGCCGCCGACCCTCATATTAAGCATCTGAAAAAGTCCGTCTTCATTTGTAATCGCACCATATTTGGTACCGGTGGGCGTATGAACGGCCACCACGTTGGCGCCCAATAAAGGTCCGCTCTGGTCGTCTACCACCGTGCCGCCCATATTCGATGTGGTGACTTGCGCGGATACCGGGAATACCGCAAAAATCAAGAAAATCCCTAGAAGTAGTTTTTGAATCATAACGGTCTATTTTGAGTTAGTTTTGCAATATTAGTGCAAAAAAAAAGAGCTATGAAAACATAGCTCTTTAAAGTTATCAAGGTTTATTAACCATCACTTCTGATCCGAAACCACCTCGAAATCAAATTCTACGACTACCTCTCTATGTAATCGGATATCAGCGGTATAGGGTCCTGCCCTTTTGATAGCTCCGCCTTTGATACTGATGAATTTCTTATCGATTTCGTGACCGTCTTTGGCCAGAATATTCGAAAGATCCGCGGCCGTGACCGAACCGAACAATTTGTCGGCGGCACCTACTTTTGCAGGTATCTTTGTCTCCAGTGTTTTAAGTGCTTCAGCAGTTTTATTGGCCGAATCGACTACTTTTTTCTCTTTATGGGCACTTTGGCGCAAGTTCTCCTCCAATACCTTTTTGGCCGAAGGAGTCGCCATTGCGGCCATACCGCGTGGGATCAAATAATTTCTACCGTATCCGTTTTTCACGTCAACGACATCGTCTTTAAAGCCCAAATGCTCTACGTCTTTTTTTAGTATAAGTTCCATCTTTGCTTTGATTATTTTAGTAAGTCCCCTACGTATGGCATAAGTGCAATATGACGGCACCTTTTTATGGCCTGCGCTACTTTGCGCTGATATTTCAATGATGTTCCGGTCAGCCTTCTTGGTAGAAGTTTGCCTTGTTCGTTGACCAGCATAATTAGAAAATCGGGATTCTTATAGTCGATGTATTTAATACCGTTTTTCTTGAAACGGCAATACTTCTTTTTCGTATTGGTCTCAATGTTCAATGGGGTCAGATAGCGGATTTCGCCATCTTTCTTCCCTTTTGCCTGTTGTTGTAGTGTTGCCATACTTTTACGCTTTGGTTTTTAACCTAGTTCTTCTTTCTTCTGCCCACGCAATGGCGTGCTTATCCAATCTAACCGTCAAAAAGCGCATAACACGCTCTTCCCTTTTTAGCTCTTGCTCATAAGGAGAAACAACTTCGCCGGGTGCGGCAAATTCGAACAAGTGGTAAAAACCACTTTTTTTGTGCTGTATGGCATAGGCCAATTTTTTAAGTCCCCAATTTTCCTTGGAGACCATTTTGGCGCCATTCTTAATTAAGAAATCCTCGAATTTCTTAACTGTTTCCGCTATCTGTTCATCAGAAAGCACGGGATTCAAAATGAAAACAGTTTCGTAATGGTTCATAAATATATATTTTTTAGGAGCGCAAAAGTAAGAATAATTGCGATACATTACAAGAAAATAGGAATTTCTTCGTTCTATAGGGGTATAACCCTAAAAATCTTACAAACCCAATCTTAACCTATGTTCATTGTCAATCACATGAAAAACAATACCATCGACACATTTTATTTGCAGTTGAACCTGTTTTTTTAGTATTTTGTCAATGATTTAACCCCACAAATCGCCCTATTTATGAAACTAAGATGTATTATCGTAGACGATTCGTCTATGCAACGTATGGCCGTTGCAAAGCTGGTAAACAGTCATCCGCACCTAGCTATGGTTGCGGAATACAGCAATGCGATCGAAGCCAAAAACGGTATTAAAAACCTTGAGATCGATCTTATCTTTCTTGATGTTGAAATGCCTATCATTAACGGATTCGACCTACTCGAATCTTTGGAAAACAGTCCCCAGGTAATCTTGATCACCGGAAAACCCGACTATGCACTAAAGGCATTCGATTACGACGTTACCGATTATCTGCACAAGCCGATTACCTTGGCCCGTTT
>NZ_JBGTHY010000134.1:0-4179 GCF_041745955.1 Pricia sp. | reverse complement strand
AAAAATAGGCGTTTGGGCTGCCAAGTTGAGGTAAGTTCCAGTTGATCGGGGTAGGCAGTCTTGTCATTGGCCAAATCAAAGGCCTCGACGCTCAGCATGGCGGAAGCGGTATGGTGCCCGTGGGTTGAACCTGGACTCCGATGGTCGAAACGGTCGATAATCACGTCGGGCTTGAAATGACGTATGGCCCATACAACATCCCCAAGAACGGCTTCTTTGTTCCAGATATCCAAGGTTTCATCGGGATTTTTGGAATACCCGAAATCGTTCGCCCGGGTAAAAAATTGTTCCCCGCCGTCGACCCTTCTGGCGGCCAAAAGCTCTTCGGTGCGCAATACGCCCAAAAGTTCCCGAAGTTCAGGGCCGATAAGGTTTTGCCCCCCGTCGCCCCGGGTAAGCGACAGGTATCCGGTACGGGCATGTATGCCGTTCGATAAATAGGATATCAGACGCGTATTCTCATCATCGGGATGCGCGGCAACGTAAAGTGCGGTTCCTAAAAAATTCAGTTTTTGAAGGGAGTGGTAAATCTCGGAAGAAGAAGGCTGATCGGACTTTTGGGCGAAAGAGGTATTGAAAAGGAACAAAATCCCTAAAAAACACATCAAAAAATGACGCATAGTGCTGGTTTTATTAAGGCATCCCTAAAACCCTGTTTTGGCTGTTGATTTGTTTTTTTCCCAGCTACTTCGTTTCCAAAATACTCATTTAGCGCTGCTAAACTCCGTGTTTGGCGCCTCATATCTGAAAAAAATCCATGTATCGTCATTCCAAAAAAAGCTATTGAGAGATGCCCTACGGATGAAATATAATTTTGGTCGTTAACCCAAAGATAAGAAGAATAGCGGGCGAGCCTATTAAATTGGTAACAAAAATCGTTCCCACTTCATCAAGTACAACCTTAGATTTTATCGCCAAACGCTTTACACCTTGTGCTATGCGCACCTTTTTCAGCTTTAGCGGGAACATTTAAAGTAAAGCGAAGGGCGTGTAACGTAATGCGCAATACCTTACTCGGTGCCCTCTTCGTGCAGCACTTCTTGATCATACAACAGGGTCACCGCCTTCTGCATCATCAAATTATTCGGATAGACCAACAGTTCGCCATTGTCTTTTCGGAGGCTTACGTGAAATGCCCTGATATCCTCGATAAGGTAGGGTTCTTCGCCTTCGATATCCTTATCCATTATTTTCACCCGATCGCCAATTTTGAACGGAAAAGAAAAGAAAAGTACGACCCCGGCCGTAATGTTGCTCAAAATGGACCAGCTTGCAAAAAGGGCGACCCCGATTATGGTAAAGACCGAGGCGAAGGCGATACCGACATCCTTAAATTTGATATTCCAAATGAAGATCAAAATACCAAAGCCCAGTGTCGTAAGTAAAATGGAAACGTATTTGGTAATCAGCAGTGTACGGGCCTCGACGATATCGCTCAGCCGGCCCACCCTGCGAATGGCCTTGGTCGCAATAAATTTCAATACAAACAGGACCACAATGAGAATGCCGGTCGCAAGCAGTTCGTTTTTGTAGTCGGCAAAAAATTCTTCCAATGACATCATAATCCTAAACTATCGCGCAAAGATAAATCCTTATTTCCGTTCTGTTGCCAATATGGGGTCTTTAAAGTTTTCATTTTTGTGGCTGTCGAGGTCAGTTGTTTGGCATTGCCCCCAAATCCACTTTTTGAGGTTTCCGACCAGCCTTCGATAGTATACGGAAAGTCGGGGGAGAAATTGATTTTGAGCGTCCGTTCCAATTCTGGAAAACGGATTTCGTAGGTGCTTGCTTCCTCGGTTTCGGTCAAGGCCAAGGTAGCTTTATAGGCTTTTAATTCTTTATGGGATAATCGGATATATTCCATTGACGGAATCACATCAAATTCTCCCACCGGAAGATTGGCCGGGTCGATCCGTATCTTGTTCCAGATTTCGTCTTCTAGGATGGTCTTTTCCAGTTTCAGGTTTTGATCGGCCTCGCTTTCAAAATAGGAATGCGACATTACATCGAACTGTTCGCGGTTGTTCAATTGCGCATAAACCTGTCCGCACCATTCCTGGGATGAAAAAGCGACCTTGATCGCGTGTTGGTTGTCGTGTACCGGATAAAAGGTGCTGGTCATAATGGAGTAGGGGTATATCCCCGTCAAGTAGTTCTTGGTAGCGTTCAATTTGAGCACCGGAACGTTATCCGGATGGCTGGCATCGGCCTTTACCTGAATTTCTGGCAAAAAAGGTTCTGTGACATAAATAAGCACCGCTTCACCATCGCGTGTTTCGCCGTACCGCGCCTGTTGCAATTTGTAGGAGGTTATTTCGGCCTCCCCGGCATACCAGTAGGTTTTGAAGGCTTCGGACAATGGTTTTTTGGGTGTTGACCGGGCCTTTTGCTCCTTTGTCGCTGCTTCTTTTTTATTAGCGGTCATTTTTTCGCTACAGGATGTTATCGACAGCGTAAGGGCGACCAGAGTTAAAACAATGCGTTCTAATTTGAGGTAGGTTTTCATTTATTCTATATTTTATTTCTCCATGAAACTTTGTGTTTCTCCGTGAATCTGTTTGTAAAAGCCTGCCGAGTTATTACACAGGGATTCAAGGAGAATTTCATAGCTATCACGAATTTACGAAATTAGCTTTACGTCACTATGTCCAAAAGCGTTTCATAAACCAAATGCGTCGGCAACCCGACCACATTCGGGTATGAGCCTTCGATTTTCTCGATGCCGATCAATCCGATCCATTCCTGTATGCCGTAGGCTCCCGCTTTATCGAAAGGGGTGTAGTTTTTGATATAGAAGCGGATTTCATCGTCCGCCAATACTTTAAAATTGACTTTGGTTGTGTTGTTGACGGTTTTTTGATAGTCGTTGGTAGTAAAACAGACCGAAGTGATGACCTCGTGCCAATCGCCGGATAGGGTTTTTAGCATAAGAAAAGCTTTCTCGGCATCCTCCGCCTTTGCCAATGATTCATTGTTGTGCCAAACCACGGTATCTGAAGTGATCAAGATTTCATTTTTAGCTAAAGTTCCATGAAAAGCGGACGCCTTTAATTCGGCCAAATAATCGGAAATAGCGCTACCTTCCAATTGATTTGGAAAGACTTCTTCCACAGACCTAAGGCGGATTTCGAAATCCAACCCCATTTCCCGAAAAAACTGCTGTCTTCTGGGGGAGGCCGAAGCTAGGATTATTTTGTAGTTTTTTAGTGGGTCGGATAGCATACGAATAGAAATGGATTACGGGATTTTTTTTTCAATCATTCGCAGCATCAAAATTCGTCATCCAGTCTCCCCTGACTTTCAAGACCTGCTCGATAACATCACGTACGCATCCTTCACCCCCATTTTTATGGGATACATATTTTGAGATTGCCTTCACTTCGGGAACTGCGTTCTGCGGACAGGTAGGAAGTGCGACCGTTTGCATCGGGGGAATATCGGGAATATCATCGCCCATGTACAACATAGTGCTGGCCGATATTTCGTAAATATCCATATATTCTTTCATGGCATCCATTTTACGGTGTGCACCTAAATAAATATCCGTAACGCCCAAAGCTTTCAGGCGGTTGCGTACACCTTCGTTGGTGCCACCGGAGATGATACATACATTATATCCCTTTTGAAGGGCGGTTTTCAGGGCATATCCATCCTTAACGCTCATTCTACGAAGCATTTCGCCCTCGGTAGTAATAATCAAGGTACTGTCGGTAAAAACGCCATCCACATCAAAAACGAACGTATCGATATTCTTAAGACTTTCTTTGTAACTTTTTTCCATGGATCTGTTTCAGGTTAAAAATGTTGCGGGTCGTAGGTTATGAACATGTATACTGTGAACTTAATAGTAGTGTTAATTAGAGTAATTCGTGTCTTCCCGATACAACTTGCGTATTGATTCGCCCATAACTTCATAGACTTTCTTGTATTCAGGATTTTTCAACTGCCCCAAATGCTTTTCAAGGGTCTCGGAATCCCCCCGCCGTGCCGGTCCGGTCTGCGCGTCGTAAGGCGTCAATTGCTCCGTTTTATCCAAAGTTTCTTGGATCAAAGGTTGCAAAATCTCGAACGGCAATCCCTTTTCATCGCAGATTTCTTTCCCGATATGGTACAGATGGTTCGTGAAATTATTGACGAATACCGCTGCCAAATGAAGCACCTTCCGTTGTTCGGAACTAA
>NZ_JBGTHY010000133.1:0-2830 GCF_041745955.1 Pricia sp. | reverse complement strand
ACCAATTCAATGTAGGCAATCTTGCTAAGGCTGCTCAAATTCGCTGTTTTAGCGTTCAAGCAATAAATTTTGTAATACAAGGTCTCCCCGGAAAATAGTACACTCGAATTATAATGTACAAATAGATTTTCTTTCGGAATTTCGTCGTAAACGCTGAGATTTTCATTTTCAATAGTTTGGCCATGTACAATGCCGAAAAAAGCTATATGACACCAAACTAAAAATAAAATTCCCTTGTTCATCCTAACGTTATTTATTCTTCCCAGAAATCAGGTACTACGTTACTTCCAAAAACCGTGCAATCCCCACAGATATCCGCTACCACTATATAGGGGCCTTCAAAAGGCTCAGGGTCGCTATTTTCTCTTAGATACCTAACAAAATCAGACCTCACCAAATCTAGAAGAGTATCATATCTCGGAGCGTCCTGTAAACAATCGTTTACAAAGTCGGGCAAAGGGCCATCGGGGAAAAAATCGGGGTGTTCAAAAAATATTCGCTTACTGCTAACAGCTGAAACATCGAAGAAACCGACTACTTTTTCGTCAGCATCCGTTTCCGATACGATATTACCTGCAAAAAAACCAGGCTGATTTTCCGAAAACAGGCTTTCAGAACCGGAAAAATCCCTTAGGGTCTCATAAAAGGTAAAGGCATCTCTAGATACAACGAACTGTTTTACAAGAATGCTGTACCGGTTTGCCAAAATATAACTGTCCTTATCAATAAACCGAATCGGAAAGCGGGCCAATCGATTTTCTGTAAATGCATTGGTGTTGGCTACGGTAATGGTATTGGATAGTTCGGTTCTGAAGCAGGTTCTTTCTTCCTGATCTTTTATCACCAAATCCAATTGAGAGCTGCCTGGGGGGGTCTCGACCAAGTCGTTCTGTGTCCAAAACGGGGCAATTACCTTATAGGTCTCTTCATACTCATATCTGTAATAGGCGGTATTTGCACCGATACCGACATTGTCGATAAAGATGGAAATACCTTCATTACCCGTATCATTGGTTCTTTCGGCGTAAAGCTCATCAATTTCGTCGGTATCCTGTATTGTCAGTCGTGACGAACTGGAAACATACGACCGGCCATTGTTGGTGGTTACAAAAAGTTGATAGCCCTGATTGGGCTGTGCCGCAAATTCGTTAGCGGAGGTATAGACTCCAGGTGCTGTTTCCCTGAATACATATTCATTTTTAGAGTCATCGATTATGGAGACCTGCGCGTTGCTTTCAGCGACCGTGGCATCCCCCTCAAGCGGTGAAGCCCTGGTCAATGTTATTTGTTGGGTTTTCATTTCGTCGGTCAGGGTCGCTTCGATTATGATCACACTTTCAAAAGTCCCCGTTTCCGCATCAAAAGGTTCGACACAGCTATATAAAAAAAGAATGGTCAATTTTAGTATCGAAAAACTATATTTTACTTTGAAAACCATCGATTTACGTCAAAATTTGAAATTATAGGTAATTGTTGGAACGGCAATGGAAAAAATCGAGCTTTGATAGGCTTTGACCTGACCATCTTCGGTAACGAAAAATACGGAATACGGATTATTTCTACCCAATACATTGTATACGGAAATGTTCCAAAAGCTATGCGCCAGCTTTTTTATTTTATGGTTACCTTCAATATTGATACCGAGATCTAGACGGTAGTAATCGGGTATCCTGAATTGATTCCGATCGCTGTAGAGCACGAATTCCGAGTTATTATACGTATACCTTCCGATCGGATAGGTGACCGGTCGGCCCGTTTGATAGGCGAAATTAGCGGAAACACTATACCGCTTGGTCAGTTTATAGTTCGCTACGACACTAAGATCATGTGGTTTATCGAAATTGGAAGGGAAATAATCTCCATTGTTAACCGTTTCTTCACTGAAATCACTATCCAGTTTCACCAAGGAACGTGAATAGCTATATCCCAACCATCCATTAAGCCGACCCGTGGTCTTTTTGACCAATAGTTCTACTCCGTACGCTCTTCCGTCACCTTGTAGTACCTCGGTCTCTATGGTCTCGTTCAACAATAGCTGTGCACCCACTTTAAAGTCAAGAATATTTTCCGATGTTTTATAATATCCTTCCAAACTGGTCTCATAGGTATTGTCATCAAAATTCTTATATAGCCCTAAGGATACTTGATCGGCATTTTGGGGTTTAATATTCAGGTCGGATAGTTTCCAGGTATCCGTTGGGGAAACCGTTGTATTGTTTGAAAGGGTATGAATGTATTGATAGGTGCTGTTATAGCTCGCTTTGACCGAAAAGTCATCGGTCAAAAAATATCTGGCCGACAACCTGGCTTCTAGGCCATCATAGGTTTTGATGGATTCGTTTTGTCCGAAATCTAGCTGGTCGACCAAAGTGGATGCGTTTTTGGGTTGTCCCTCATCATAGATCCGTTGAATGGATTCTCCTAAAGCGGCATAGATCGAATATCGTAATCCCGCATTGACTGTAAACCTTTTACTAACCGTAAAATCGTCCGATATGAAAATGGCGGACTCCAACCCCCTTTCCTCGGGTATCATCAATGGGGAAACTATAGAGGCATCGCCGTTGGGTTCGATGTTACCGGGGTCGACCGCATATAGTTTGGTGGAGACGCCATAGGTGAACTTATGGGCCTTGGAATAGAGGTACTGCATTTTTAGTTTAACTTCTGTTTCGTTCACCCGATAGCCCAACAAAAAATCGTCGTCGGTATTGCCATCATAATCGATATTGAATTTATATTGGCTGTTGGCAAGCACTAGACTTCCCTTGTTTTTTTCGTTGAAATCGTGACGCCAATCCAATGAAAAGGATCTATTGCTATAGCTGAA
>NZ_JBGTHY010000132.1:0-23811 GCF_041745955.1 Pricia sp. | reverse complement strand
GAAAAAAATACAACGCAATTCCTTTAGCTGTTCGCGGGAAACAAGGGGTGGCCGTTGAACGACTTGACCAAATTGCGCTTTCGGAAGGATTTGCCCTTTTATTGGAAATAGAAAAAGATGCGATTTCCGAACTCCATGCCGACAACGATTTTATCGTGCTTCACGAGCTGCCGCAGATCAAGTTGGAAAAACGAAAGGCTGTCATCGCTACCACTATAGTAATCGTTGTAATTCTTGCTGCGAGCCTTGGCCTTACCTCCATTTTGGTAAGTGCTTGGTTGGGTTGCATAGCAATGTTCGTTACCCGGGTCATCAGGATTCAAAATGCCTACAGTAAGGTCAGTTGGAAAATATTCTTCTTATTGGCAGGGCTTATTCCCTTGGGTATGGCGCTTGAAAAATCAGGCACCGGTACTCTGGTAGCCACCTTTATCACGGATCACCTGTCCATTTATGGCCCAACGGTAATCCTTTCCACCTTGTTCCTTATTACCGCCTTGCTGTCCGGGTTCGTTACCAATAATGCCGTGGCGGTACTCTTGGCTCCGATAGCCATTACCATTGCACATCAATTGCAGATAGACCCCAAGCCATTTTTATTGGCCGTCATCTTTGGGGCCAATACCAGCTTCCTGACCCCTATAGGCTATCAGACCAACACCTTAATCTATGGGGCCGGCCAGTTCAAATTCGTTGACTTTTTGAGAACTGGCGGGTTAATGACCTTATTGGTCTGGATATTGATAACGGTGTTGCTCCCACTTTTTTACTTTTAAATTTCAAGACCCTATTATTTTACCAAATATTAAGTGGCCCTATTGAAAAAATGGGACTACATCTCAATTAGAACCAATGGCGAGGTAGCCTTCAGAAGCGGCCATTGGCCGTTTAAATGGAAAGATATTAAGGACGGCAATTTTAAAGATTTTGAAAGTATATTTTAAGGCGGGATTAAATGTACTGGTTCAATTAATGGAAAACAGGTTTGTTTGGCCTTCAAAGGATATACAATTGGGATATATTAAGTCCCAATAAAGGTTCCTTTTATGGAACTCCTAAAATCTTCTCAAAAATGTCCTAATTCTCCACCCTATCATCCAAATCCAGTTTTTAGGTGTGTAAATGATATTTTTTAAAAGTCCAAATAAAGGTGAGTTTTAATAAACTTCAGAATTTCCCCTATACGAAGTAATTTGAAATTTAGTGTGAAACAGTAAAATGCTGCATTAAAAAATCAATAATACATCAACTTCTCCTTGGTAACGATATCCAAGGGCAAGCTTATGATTTTTGGCGGCACCTGGTTCATCACCAGATACCGGTATAAGCACTCGATACCTTGGTAGGCCTGTTCATCGGAACGTTGATTGATCAAAAAATCTATTTTACCGTTTTGCATGAACGCTTTGTTCTTATCCAAAAGATCGTAGCCTACTATCCTAATATTCCTTTTGTCCGAAAGGGCCTGGGCAAGCATATACGATCGGGAATTGGGCACAAAAATGCCATTTAGATCGGAAGTGGTAAGTTCGGCCTTTATTTTTTTCAATAGGTTTTTATCTTCCTGGGCAATGGTAAGGATATCAATAGTATGTGCAATATCTTCCCGACCTTTAAAATAGGAGTGGAATCCCTCGATCCTATGTTTCACATTGTAATTGGGATTTTCCGCTTTGGTCAGATTCAGGACCAAGAATGATGAAGGTGCCGTATAGCCAAAGCTTAATAGTTCTGCCGCCAATCTTCCGCTTTGGAAAGAATCTTGCCCTATATTCGAAACTGCGTTCATGGAATCTACTGTTGTTCCGATCAGCACAAAGGGTACATCCGCCTTGGCACATTCCTTTAGGAATATTTCCGTTTCCTCGTACAGTACCCTCGCCAGGACCAAGGCATCGTTTTTATCCTTAAGGGCCCGCCGACCTGCGGAAAAAAAAGATTCTTTCCGGTATTGGTCATAACTGTAGTAGTTGATTTTTAGGCCCAACGAGTTCATATCCTTGGCGGCTTTCCTTGCCCCTTTCATGGGGGTGGACCAGTATTCCTCTTTACCGTGTTCCGGCAAGAGTACCGCTATCTGAAAATTTTTGTTCAACGCTAGGTTCCGGGCAAAGGTGTTCGGCTCATAGTCGATTTCGCCCATGATTTTTTGGATGCGTTCCGTAGTGTTTTTGGAGACATCCCCCCGTTTATGTATAACCCTATCAACGGTTCCGATGGAAACGTTGGCCAATTTCGCAATTTCTTTGATCGTCGCTTTTGATTTCAATTTAAAAGTTTTTAGAGATGGTAAAAATGAGGGTTTAAAATACAAAGGGTAAAATATTTAACAAAAAATATTTTGCAAATCAAAACATTTTATCAACATTTGCCTGAACCGTTAACGCACACGGTATAAATTTACCATAAAATATTCGAAATTAAATGTCAAATTTTAAACTTTATTAAAAAGAATTCTTTCAAGATCGAAATCGATTATAAATTTTTTTGATTTTTTTCCGTGTACGCACACGGAATCCAATTATAATCGAACATTTAACTGGAACAGTAACAAAACTCTAATCAATTTGAAATGAAAAAGCAAGTAAGCAAAATCCTATTTCTTGTTTTGGCGATATCCGCACAGTGGGTCCATGGCCAATCCAAAGAAGTAAACGGAACAGTAACGGACATGTTGGAAGAACCGTTGCCGGGCGTAAGTATTGTGGAGAAAGGGACCTCCAACGGGGTAGTTTCCGATTTTGATGGCAACTATAGCATTCAAGTCTCCGGTGCTTCCTCCATCTTGGTTTTCAGCTCTATCGGATTCAAGGCGCAGGAACTACCGGTCAATGATGCCACCGAATTGGATGTCCAGCTTTCGGAAGATGTATCCGAACTGGACGAAGTTGTTTTGGTGGGTTATGGTACCCAACGAAAACAGGATCTGACGGGGGCCATTGTCTCGGCCGATCTTGAACAATTTCAGGAAGCACCGAATACGAGCATACTTCAATCCTTACAAGGTTCCCTTCCCGGAATTACTATCGGACAAACGGCAACTACAGGTGCGGAACCCAATATTCAAATCAGGGGCCGTTCTACGTTGAACGGTAGCCAAGATCCTTTGGTTGTGCTGGACGGTGTTATCTATAGAGGGCGGTTGTCGGATCTGAACCCCAAGGATATCAAATCCGTCGATGTGCTAAAAGATCCCAGCAGTAAAGCAATTTATGGAGCGCAAGCGGCTAATGGTATCGTGATCGTCAGTACCAAAAAGGGAAAGTCGGCACAAAAGCCGGTCGTCAATTATTCCACCTTTTATGCGGTTCAGACCCCAACCAATGCCCGAAGAACATTGAACAGGGATGAATATTTGACGGCAGCACGTGACGTAGATTGGCAAAATGCCTATTTAGAACCTGATTACATTCAGCCAGATCCGAATTGGACGATAGAAAACAATACCGCTTTCTTTCCGCCACTTCTCGAAGGACTTAATAATGGTACGGACTTCAATTGGTTCGATTCCTTGACCAGTCCGGGGTCTACCCAAGACCATCAATTGAGCGTAGCCGGAAGTTCCGAAAAAACCTCCTATTATATATCCGCTGGACTAACTAGTCAAGAGGGTTGGATATTGAACGATAATTACGACAGACAAACAGTGAGGGTCAACCTTGATACCAAAATTTATGATTGGTTGACCATAGGGGCGAACACTTTTGGTTCTTTCTCCGATTTCTCGGGCATGAGTCCGGCCTTATCCTCCTTGCCGCCCATGAGTCCATTGACCACCCCTCGTGACAGTGATGGAGCGTTTACAATAAATCCGTTGGGAACCTTTCTGGTAAATCCATTCTTGCAGACCACTGCCGACGATAGGGATAACCTGAACAATATTTCGGCGATATTCTATGCCTCGATCGATGTTCCCCAGATTCCGGGCCTTAATTTCAGGGTCAATTACAGTAATAATTATCGTTGGTCGTTAAGGGGCAATTCCAATATTTATGGTGCGGGATTGACCGGTAGCGCCTATAAGCAAAACGCCTCGACCCGTGATGTGCTCGTAGATAATATTCTAACATACGATAAACGCTTTGGCAAAGAGGAAAACCATGGTTTTAAAGCAACCTTGGTCGTGGGCTTTAATACGGTAGATTATGAGCAGACCAGGGCATCCGGTACGGGTTTCTCGAACCTGAACCTATCCTACAACAGTTTGGAACAGGCCGTGATACCGGAAATATCCTCCGACGCATATACAGAAAGTTATAATGCACAGACCGGCCGGATCAATTATGATTTTAAGCGCAAATATTTGTTGAGCGCAAGTTTGAGAAGAGATGGTTTTAGCGGATTTGCGGAGAACAATAAAACGGCACTTTTTCCATCGGTGGGTCTTGGTTGGGTACTTTCACAAGAAAATTTTTTAGCTGATTCCGGGTTTGTGAATAATCTGAAATTAAGGGGAAGCTACGGTAGCAATGGCAATCTTACTTCCAGGTATAGTTCATTGGCACGATTGGAAGCCCCGGAAGAGTCCAGATATGTGTTCGGCGACGGGGGAGCTACGGTGAACGGCCAGACCGTTGTGTCACTGGCAAACCCGAACCTAAAATGGGAGCGGACCAACGGTATAAACGTCGGTCTTGATTTTGGTTTCCTCGAAAATAGAATATCGGGCAATATCGATTACTATAAATCAAAGACAAAAGATCTTTTATGGGACTTTATCCTGCCCGAACTGAGCGGGTTTAGTTCCATACGCTCCAATATCGGTGAAATCGAAAATAGCGGAATAGAGGCATCGCTCAACTTTTCCCCATTCCGTTCCGAGGATTTTAATTGGGATTTTGGAATCAATTTTGCCAAGAACGATAACACGATAAATGAATTGCTGGGGGAGGACCTTAACAATGACGGAAGGGAAGACGATCTTGTGGCCAACGGCCTTTTCATCGGGGAATCGATAGGCTCTGTGTATTCCTATGTTATTGACGGTCTTTATCAAATAGGGGATACCGACATACCCGATGGATGGGCGCCAGGTCTGGAAAGATTAAGGGATCTGGACGGGGACGGAGTTATAACTCCCGAAGGAGATAGAACGATTATCGGGCGATCTGAACCCGCCTATCAATTTGGCATAAAAAATTCTATTTCCTATAAAGGATTTGGACTTAACTTTTTCATCAATTCCATACAAGGGGGAAAAGACAGCTATATTCAGGCGAACAATCCCTGGGACGATGCAAATGGAAGTTATAGTACCCCTACACAGGCACAGAGTAGCAATCGTTTTTCGGGTATCGACTACTGGACGCCCCGAAATCCAGATGCGCGGTACAAAAGCCCTGGGATCAGCACCCCTATCGGGACTTCGCCCTTTCAAGATAGAAGCTTTATCCGTTTACAGGATATATCGTTTTCATACAATCTGAAAGATGATGTCCTGGATAGGATCGGCATCCAAAATTTAAAACTTTTTCTAAGCGGCAAGAACCTGATCACCATTACCGATTGGGACGGTTGGGATCCCGAGACCGGCCTGGGTCTTGCCATTTCGGATTCAGGATTGCCCGTAATGAAAAGTTATACCCTTGGATTGGATATTTCCTTTTAACACAAAAAAATAACTCAAGATGAAATCATATATAAATAAAACAAAAGTCCTTTCATTGACATTGGTACTTTTTATTGCTTCATGTAGTGAGAGCGAATTTCTAGACGAGGAGCCGTTGGATTTTTTCGACCCTACGACTTCCTTTGTATCCGCGGAGAACTTCGAAAGTTCTTTAATCGATCTTTATGCGAAAAAAAGGGATATGCACTATGGTGGCGATGATATAACCATGCACCTTATAGCGGGAACCGATATATTCTTCAATGCAAGGGAGACTGCCGATGATAACCGCTTTGGAAGTTTTGTAAGTGTGCTGAACCCCACGAAGCAAACCCCGCTCTACTATTGGACCCGGAATTTTAAGATTATCTCCAACGCCAATACTGTAATCGCCAAATTGGAGGAATCTGAACTTGTTCCGGAAGAAAAGTTGAAAATAGAGGCCGAGGCACGACTTTTTAGGGGCCTTGCCTATCGGGACCTTGTGTATCTGTTCGGGGGCGTACCCACCGTCACGGAAGAATTAACGGAGCCAAAAACGGATTTTGTGCGCGCTGCCAAAGTGGAGGTCTTGAACCTGATTCTTGACGATGCAGAATTTGCGGCCACCATTATGCCCAACATTTCCGATGTTCAGGATGGTAGGTTGAGCAATCTGGTGGCACAGCATCTATTGGCGGAAACCTATATTTCCTTAGGTAATTATGCCGATGCCATAACGGCCGCATCCGTTGTGATCGAGGATCCGAATACCGCTTTGATGACCGAACGCTTTGGCTCGCTCTCGGGAGAGGAGGGCGATGTATATTGGAATTTGTTCAGGGTAGGAAACCAAAACAGATCAAGTGGCAATACTGAGGCCCTATGGGTCGCGCAAATGGAAGTGGATATCCCCGGAGGTCTTTTGGACGGCGGTGGAAATGCTGGGAATGTCTATGAACGTAACCATGTACCGGCTATCTGGACATTAAATGACCCGGACGGAAACAACGGATTTTTGGGGGCCCGCTCCGACGATAATGTCGGGGGAAGAGGGGTTTCCTTTGTGAGGGGCACGCCTTTAATGGAGACTACCCTTTGGCAAAGTGATTTTGACAACGATATCAGAAATTCCCAATATAATATACAACGGACCTTGGTCTACGACAATCCAGAATCTGCCTTTGTCGGACAAAGCGCCCTTGAATTTCCGGGATCCGTAATCCAGAGCGCCGATTGGCGTTGGTACCCTTGGTTGACCAAAGCAACCACCCCTGGCCAACATCCTGTGAACCTTTACAGTAATCAGGAGCTAGGCTTGTTGAACAATGGCGCGGGTTCGACCTATAGGGACCAATATTACCTTCGGTTGGCCGAAACCTACCTGCTGCGCGCCGAAGCTTATATGATGAACGGTAATCTTGACCTTGCCGCCGCCGATATTAATGTAGTCCGCGTACGATCGGGCGCCACGCTAGTTACCGCAGGTGAAGTCGATCTCGATAATATCTTGGATGAAAGAGCGAGGGAATTAGGTTATGAGGAACAACGAAGGATTACGCTGCAAAGAACTGGAAAGTTGGTCGAAAGAGTAAGGGAATACAATCCCTTCAATGCATCCGAAATTCAGGATTTTCATGGTCTATGGCCAATTCCGGCCAAGGAAATCGAGGCCAATATCAATGGCAACCTGGAGCAGAATCCCGGCTATTGATATATTCTTGAAAAGTTAGTTAGTTGAGTTAGTTTTGTTAGTTGACCTACCCCAAGGTAGTATTCCTTGGGGTTTGTTTTAAATTCAGTCCCCCAAAGGATAACTATTTCTTAACTTTTTATAACAGGGATTAAGAATACCAGACAATCTGGTCTTACCGTAAAATATAAATCTTTGGATAAACTTGCAACATTAGATTATATTTCTATAGGAATCTATCTCCTCCTGATGGCTGGCGTAGGTTTGTTTTTTGGGTGGTTCGTAAAGGATATCAAGGGATACTTCAAAGGGGGGAATACGATACCTTGGGGCATTTCCGGCATCAGCAACTTTATGGGCTCCTTGAGCACCTTTGTTTTTGTGGCCTACGCAGGAATCGCCTATGAGGACGGACTAATCGGGGTAACCGTCCTTTGGAGCGCGGTAATCCCCTTTCTTTTTGCTGCCTTGATCATTGGAAAATTATGGGTACGGTCTAGGATAATCACTCCGGTTGAATATCTGGAAACACGTTTCAATGCCAATATCAGGCAATTGTTCGGGTGGACCGGATTGGGTATGCGTTTCTTGGATAATATGGTCCGGCAATATGCAATGGGGATATTCTTGGTCACGGCGACCGACCTGAGCTTTTTCGAGGCCATTGTTTTTTCCGGGGCGATTACGACACTTTTTACGATTGTCGGGGGTGTTTGGGCTGTAGTGGTCATGGATACGCTACAGTTCGTTATCCTGATTTTTGTATCGGTCCTGCTTGTCCCATTATCTTTGGAAGCAACGGGCGGGCTGGGCACCTTGATGGATAAATTACCGGAGCATTTTGAATTTTTCTCCGGCCCGAAAGGGCAACCCTTGTGGTTGATGGTCTATTTCATAATGATTCTCTTTAAATATAATGGAAATTGGGTTTTTATACAACGCTTCTATAGTGTAAAAGATGAAAAGGCGACACGTAAACTTGGATTTTTATCGGCAGTATTGCTGTTTATTTTCCCGATAATTTTCCTGCTCCCGGCCATTGCGGCAGCTGATATTCTACCCGATTTGGCGAATCCCGAGCAGGCCTATGTGGCGATAGCCGTACATCTGCTTCCTGCCGGATTATTGGGCTTGATGATCGCCGCCATGTTCTCTGCCACCATGTCTTCGCTAAATTCTGAATTTAATGTGATGTCGGCCGTATTGACCAATGATATCTATAAACGGCTTATCAATCCGAATGCGACCGATAAGCAGTTGATTTTTGTGGCGAGACTGAATATCGTTTTAGTCGGTGCAATAGTGGTTACGGGTTCGTTGTTCGTAGGTAAATTGGGCGGTGCTTTCGAGGCGAACAAGATATTGACCGGCCTTTTTGCCATCCCGCTGGCCATTCCCTTGGTATTGGGGCTGTTGTTCAAAAAAACAAACTCGGTGGGGGCTTTCTTCACGGTCCTGGTAGGTATTTTTACCGGACTGATCTTGGCTTTGTCAAGTGATTTTCCTTGGGAATTGGCGACCCTGATACAGATCGTAAGCTGTATTGCCGTATTTTTCCTTTCCGGATTCCTTCTAAGTTCAGGGCAAAACTATCGCGTCAGGGTCAATGAGTTCTTTAAAAAAATCAATACCCCTTTGGCCCCGGATGAAATTGATACCGCGGACCCAAAGTTCCGCTTTGCTTTGGCGAATCTCTTTGCGATAGCGATTGCGGCATCGGGAATCCTGTTTTGTGCCGTGAGCCTTCCCTCGATAGGAATGGATAGCGGCAAAATAGCCTTGGCCATCGGTGGTGCCTGTATCGTATTGGCCGTACTTCTGAAATGGTTTACCACCGGAACGTTCAGATTTTCAAACAAAGCTGTAAAATGATAAGAACAACCCCTTATATCAATGAAGATTTCTTGCTGACGGATAATCTGTCGCAGTCGTTATATCATGATTTTGCCAAAAAATTGCCGATTGTCGATTTTCATAACCATTTAGATCCGTCGATGATCTCCAATGATGTCCAACCTGAGAATTTGTCCACACTATGGGTCATGGCCGATCAGTACAAACATCGGGCAATGCGGATCAATGGTATACCCGAAGAAGGCATTACCGGAAATGCCTCCGACTACGATAAATACCTGAATTGGTCCAAGACCCTTCCCAGAACCTTGGGCAACCCACTTTATCAATGGAGTTATCTCGAACTCAAACGGGTTTTCGATATTGATTCTGCCCTTAACGAAAGTTCGGCCAGGGAAATTTGGGAGGAGTGCCATAGCCAGATCGGTTCGGGCAAACTCTCTACGGTTTCCCTGTTAAAAAAATTCAATGTGGAGGCACTCTGCACTTCCGATGATTTGTTGGACGACATGTCGGTGCACAAAAAGGCATCTAAAAATGGAGCGGCCGTTTTACCCTCCTTGCGTACCGATAGCATCCTTGATCAGTCTGAGGCCTTCAATCCTTGGTGCGATATTTTGGAGGATTTGACCAAAATAAAAATCAAAGATCTGGACAGTTACGAGGCCGCCGTACAGAAAAGGTTCGACCTTTTTGAGGATGCCGGTTGCAAATTGGCCGATCAGGCCTTGGATGCCGGTTTTGAATTCAACTGGGTGGATAAGTCCAAGGCTTCAACCATTTTCGATCAATTTTTGAACGGTGAGCGTTTGACCGACATTGAGGCGGTTTCCCTAAAATCCCACCTATTGATTCTAGTGGGCAGTGCATGTTCCGAACGCAATTGGGCATTGCAGTTGCATATCGGCGCACAGCGCAAGACCAGTTCCCGATTAAAACAATTAGTAGGTGGGGCAGGTGGTTTTGCGGCGATTGGAAGCAGCACCAATATAGCGACCATAGTGGATGTTCTCGATACGATGGATAAAAACGGCAGATTGCCGAAAATCATCCTGTACAATCTGAATCCCGTCGATAATGCCGCTTTTGCTTCCTTGACCGGTTCTTTCGCTGAAGCCGGTGTTGCGGGAAAAATACAATTCGGCCCTGCGTGGTGGTACAACGACCATTATGCGGGCATCACAAATCAATTGACCGCCTTGGCGAACCATGGGCTCCTGCACAACTCCATCGGTATGACAACGGATTCCCGGAGCTTCCTATCCCTGTCGCGACACGAATATTTCAGAAGGGTTCTTTGTGAACTGCTTTCTACATGGGTCAAGAAAGGCTTGCTCCCGAACGACATTTCCATTTTAAAGGAACTGGTTAAGGATGTTTGCTATAGAAATGCAAAAAAATGGATATTGAACACTAAGCATTGAAAATTATGAAGGATAAGATCGCAGTAGTTACAGGGGCGGGGGGTACACTTTGCTCGGCCATGGCGAAGGACCTGGCCAAGCATGGGTATAAGGTCGCCCTTTTGGGAAGGACTATGGAAAAATTAAAAATCGTCGAGGAAGAAATTAAATCGGATGGCGGTGTCGCCATTTCTGTCAGTACGGATGTGGCCAACGAGGAATCGGTAAAAAAGGCCGCCGCGATAGTTCAAAAAGAGCTTGGCCCCTGCACCGTGTTGATCAACGGTGCGGGCGGAAACCAGAGTAATGCCCTCCCCGATATTCCCGAGTTCGATGAAAGGGAATTGGAAAACGACGGGGCGGTAAAGGGATTCTTTAATTTGGATATGGACGTTTTCCAAAGCGTAATCGACATCAACACCATGGGCACGGTCATTCCCTGCTTTGTTTTTGGAAGACAAATGGCCGGGCAGAAGAATGGGAACATCGTCAATTTTGCGTCCATGACCAGCTACCGGCCTATTACCAGAGTGGCGGCGTACGCTATGGCCAAAAACGGTATCGTAAGTTTTACCCAATGGCTGGCGGCTTATTTGGCTCCCGCTAACATTCGTGTAAACGCCATTGCCCCGGGCTTCTTTTTGAACGACCGCAGCCGTAAGATCATGTTCAACGATGACGGTTCGCAGACCGAGCGTGCCCAAAATATCCTGGGACAGACCCCGATAAAACGTTTTGGGGAAGCCGAGGAACTCATTGGGTGCATGAACTGGTTGATCGATGAGAAAAATGCGGGATTTGTAACGGGGATAACCGTTCCGGTCGATGGCGGGTTTCTGTCCAGTCCCGGGGTATAATAAAAAAATGAAATGAATACATATAGATTTACGTTTGTTTTACTAGTGACTCTTGCGAGTACGTTTTCATTCGGTCAGGATGTCGATTTTCCACTTTTGGGCCAAATACAATCAAGAAGTTCCCATGAAATAGAGTCGTCGAACTGGTCGTTGGGGGCGGAAACCATGGATCGCGATTTGGTCGATTTCAAAAGTTGGAAAAATCATATTGCAGCGACCGGTACGAAACAAGTCCGTTTACAGGGAGGATGGGCAAAATGCGAGAAAGAAAAGGGGGTCTACGATTTTGAATGGCTCGATGAAGTGGTTGACTTTCTTATATCACGGGATATTGAACCATGGCTCCAGACTTCCTATGGAAACCCTATCTATGAAGGCGGTGGCGGAATCCATTTAAGTGCCGGTCTTCCAACCTCGGAGGTTGCCCTAAAGGCCTGGGACAATTGGGTAAGGGCAATTGCCAAAAGGTACAGGGATCGAGTGCATATTTGGGAAATATGGAACGAACCCGACAATAAGGAAAACAATCGCCCCGAGGATTATACGAGTTTTTATATCAGAACGGCTGAAATTATTCGCTCCGAGATTCCCGATGCTACCTTATACGCCCTTTCATTGACCCGTGTCAACGAAAAGGGACAACGCTACACCGATACTTTTCTAAAGACCCTTGCCCAACAAAACAAGCTACATCTTGTTGATGAAATTACCTTGCACGGCTACACCTATAACCCATCGGACGTCTATCCCGATTATGGGAAAATGCAACGTTTGGTGATGAACTATTCCGACCGTATTACATTGCGGCAGGGAGAATTGGGATGCCCATCGGAAAATCAGCCCATAATGGCATTGAACAATTATGACTGGACGGAGCTGTCACAATCGAAATGGGCAATTAGAAAGATGATGGGGGATCTGGGCCGGGATATTCCATCGAGCTATTTTCTCATTATCGATATCGTTTATACCCATGACCATGAAAAGTTGATGGAAACCCCCAAAAGAAATACAAAGGGACTGATCAAATCAGATTTAAATAGACAGTTTGTAGCTTACAAAGAAGCGTATTACGCCTATCAGCATGTTACATCGATTTTTGACCATAGTTTGGAAAGAATTGCCAACTATCCATATACGGTAGATTCGGATACTTCGCTTTCGGTCTATGGATATCGTTCAAAAATGTTCGACAAACAGGTCGTGGCTATTTGGATGGATTCCGAGACGCCTACAAATTCCAATACCAAAACATCGATGACCTTTGAATTTCCGGCAGGCAAGTTTGAAAGCCCAGTGTATGTAGATCTGCGGACAGGAAATATTTATAATATCCCAAACGCGAACTGGAAAAAAAATGGAAGCCGTTATACCTTGACCGATATTCCTGTTTATGATTCCCCGATTTTAATTGCGGATGAGAGCTTGTTAAAAATAAAGGATAAAAAATCCAAGAAATCATGAAACAAATTATATTTCCCATTTTGTTGACCTTGTTTATTGTTTTTCAAAGCAGTGGACAGGAAATGGAAATACCTTTTCCAAATATTGGAACGATTAAACCTAGAAACGCATCCCAAATAGAATCATCGAATTGGATTATTGGCTGTGAGACCCTGGATCGGGATTATGCCGATTATGATGCCTATAAGGAATATTTGGTGCCGCTGGGGATCAAGCGGCTCAGGATTCAAACCGGCTGGGCCAAAACCGAAAAAGAAAAAGGAAAATACGACTGGGCCTGGCTGGACCACATTTTAAACGATGCGGCGGAAAGAGGGCTGCAACCTTGGCTACAACTCTCCTATGGGAATACCATTTATAATGGTGGCGGGGGAATAAACCTGGCCGGGGGCATTCCCACTTCCAAAGAGGCCTTGCAGGCTTGGGACAATTGGGTGGCGGCCATGGTAACCCGATATAAGGATAAGGTGGTAGAATGGGAAGTTTGGAACGAACCCAATTTTGGGAATTTGGAAAAAATGGCCAATGGTCCGGACTTGACCGCAGATCTCAACATTAGAACCGTTGATATCATAAAAAAAATACAGCCGGAGGCACGCGTTTCCGGATTGGCCATGGGCCATATAGACCTGGATTTTGCGGATACCTTTTTTAAGATCCTAGCGGAAAAAGGGAAGTTGGAACTGTTCGATAATATGGTGTACCATGATTATGTGTATAATCCGGATTCCAATTATCCCAAGGTGCAACAACTGAGGGATATTTTGGACAAATATGACCCCAGTATACCTTTGAGACAGGGGGAGAATGGTGCCCCCTCGCTAAAAGGGGAGGGAAGGGGCGCCATAGGGAACCATGATTGGACCGAATTGTCACAATCCAAATGGGACACGCGCCGCATGTTGGGCGATCTGGGCCACGATATTCAATCCAGTGTTTTTACTATCATTGATATCGCTTATACGGCCGGTCCGATAACCAAATTGAACGTAAAGGGGCTTATTGAATCGGATTCCACAAAAAGGGCCATTCGCCCTAAAATGGCTTACTACGCCGTTCAGAACGTAGCTTCCATATTTGACAATAGTTTGGAACGCATCAAAAACTTAGAGCAAGCAAAGGATTCCCTTGCAGAGGGAAGCGATGCCTATACCCAAAGTACGGCAACGCCTTTGTCGGTCTATGGGTACAAAAATAAAAAGAATGGCCGGTCAATTTATACCATTTGGACCAATGGCGACATCCCAAGTAACGCCACGGAAAAGGAGAATGTGGACTTTACTTTTAGTAATGCAAGTTTTGAACAGCCTGTTTATGTGGATGTTATAACCGGGGATGTCCGTAAAATTACTGCATCCCAATGGTCCAAATCCGGGAACAAGGATGTTTTCAAGAATATTCCGATCTATGATGGCCCTATTGTAATCGCGGACCAGAGCCTTATTCATATAAATCAAATCAAATAATGGCTATGAAAATCAAAAACTTCCTCTTAATTATCCTTTTTATCGTTGCCCCCTTTTGCCAAGCGCAAAATGTAGGGACATCTCCAGAATATATTAAGGCATTAACGGCCGATTGGAAAGGCGAACGATTTCCCGATGGGAGGCCCAAGGTTTCCGATGGGATGTTGGAAAGGCTGAAAAAAATTACCATTGAAGAAGCATGGGCAGAATTGATCGAGCTCGGCTACCATAACCAATTTGAGGGCGATTGGAAATTGATCGATGAAAGCGAAGAAGCAACAATGACCGGCCGGGTGGTAACGGCCCAGTTTATGCCTACGAGAACCGATCTTGAAAACCAGGTGTTGGCACAAGGTAAAGAAGAAGGGCGTGCATATGAACAAAAACGAACCGTGTCCTGGGCCATAAGCACCCTTGTAGAAGGCGATGTGTATGTGGCGGACGGCTACGGCAAGCCTTCTTATGGAACTATTATCGGTTCTAATTTGGGAAGTGGAGTGTACAACAGGACCAAGAACGGTGTGGTCTTTTACGGAAATGTCAGGGATTTGGAAAATCTTCGAAAGATTAAGGGTTTCAACGGTTGGATAAAGGGAACCGATCCGTCCTATATGCGGAAAACCATGCTTACCTCCATCAATGCCCCCATTCGTATAGGGCATGCCACTGTCCTGCCCGGGGATGCGGTTCTTGCAAAAAAGGATGGTGTTATCTTTATACCTCCTTATTTGGTGGAGCATATTGTATTGACGGGAGAGGTAACTGCCTTGTTCGATGTGTTCGGTCAACAGCGCATCAAGGAAGGTAAATATTCGGCAGGAGCGATCGATAGTGTCTGGAACGATGAAATAAAAAATGATTTTAGAAGCTGGGCGAAAGAGAATAAGGATCGTCTTCC
This sequence comes from Pricia sp., assembly GCF_041745955.1. Classification (NCBI taxonomy): domain Bacteria; kingdom Pseudomonadati; phylum Bacteroidota; class Flavobacteriia; order Flavobacteriales; family Flavobacteriaceae; genus Pricia; species Pricia sp. The sequence goes on along the minus strand of NZ_JBGTHY010000132.1, from coordinate 8,589 downwards.
CATGTCCTTGGAAGCCTTGGACAAATATTTGGAAAGTAGGAATTTTTAGAGTTTTTGAAATTAAAACATTACGATATGGCTTATAGAAAATTGATGATTTATGGCTGTCTGGTAGTTTTCTGGATGCTCCCCATCCAAAACATACAGGCCCAAACATCCGAAACGGTAGATACACGTCAACTGGTTTCCTCGGTCTTTGAAAAGGGAAAGGAGCATTGTGACTTTGGTTTTTATGCCGGTATATTAATGCTTCACGGTATCAGCGAGTTTGCTCTTTTAAAAGGCAATGAAGATATTTTGAAGGAAGTTGTTTCGATCTATGAAAAATTTGGAAACGGAGAGATAAAGCCAAGAGGGAATTTCATTTCCTACGATGCCGGCGGCTCGGGAGCGGCCTACCTAAGCTGGAAGGGAGCTACCGATAAGCTGGATGCCCAAGTGGCCCTTGTTGCGGAAAGAATGATGAAGGACCAGAAGAGGTCACCGGAAAATCTAATGACTTCGGTCGATTCAAAATATGAGCTGGGACAGGTTTTTATTGATATAGCATTTGCCGTGACGCCCTATCTGTTGTACTCCGGACTTAAATTTGAAAAACCGGAGTATGTCGATTTTGCCGTGTTCGAAACTTTGGAGCTGTTTAAGATCCTGAGGGATGAAAAAACGGGACTTGTCCATCAGGCACGCGGATATCAGGGTTTGGGAAAAGTCACCGAGGATTGTTGGAGCAGGGGAAACGGCTGGGGCGCTTTTGCATTGGCAATATTGGTAAGGGATTTGCCCAAGTCCCATCCTAAATATAAAGAAGTGGCGGCTTTGGCGAAGGAGTTTTTTACGGCGGTAATCAAGTTTCAGGACGAGCAGGGGCTTTGGCATCAAGAAATGACGGAACCTTCCTCCTACGTAGAAACTTCGGGCAGTGGCCTGTTGCTTTACGGTCTGGGATTGGTCCTGGAAGATGGACTGATCGATAAAAAATATGAAAAAAACTTTGAAACTGGGATCGAAAACTTGACCTCCTATATTGGCAGTGATGGGTCCGTAACCCATGCCACCTTCAGTTGTCGTGCCGTAAATAACGGTACCAAAGAAGATTACATCAACCATCCCTGGGTATATAACGATCATCACGCTTTTGGGCCGGTAATCCTGGCGTTGGCCCAAGCTGCCAAGATGGGGATGGGTACCATACATACCGCCCAAAAATTAGGGGAGTTTTGTATTGCGGATTCTCCAAAAGTACCCCGGACCTATGTAAAATATGCGAGAGGTAGTGACATGGCATGGGAGAACGATCGGATTGCTTTTAGGGCCTTTGGACCAACTGTCCGGGGCAAAGTGGCCAATGGGATCGATGTTTGGGCCAAGTCCGTGGATTATCCCATTTTGGATAAGTGGTATAAACTGAACGATGCCGGAAAGGACTACCATGTGGACCGTGGGGAAGGTGCCGATTTCTATCACATGGGCCAAAGAACGGGTTGCGGTGGTTTGGCCATTTGGATAGATGGAAAGCCCTACGCCCCGGATACTTTTGATGGCCATAGGATCATTAAGAACCAAGATGACGGAATTGAATTCGATCTGAATTACAACACTTGGAATGTCCCGGGAATGGAATTAAAGGAACATAAGAAAATTCGAATGGAAAAGGGAAGTAACCTTTTTAAGGTGACAAGTACTATTCGTTCGGAGGAAGAGAAGGAGATAACCGTCGCTATAGGGCTATCCACTTTTGGCAAGGCAAAAATTTTCCAGAACAAGGAAAAGGGGGTTCTGTCATATTGGGAAGATATGGGGTCCGGTCATGGTCACTTGGGAACCGGAATTCTGGTAGACCCCGACAGTTTTGCCGGATGGGCCTCCTATGACGGTGATGAGTTCATTCTGATCAGGACAAAGACCAACGAGCCCTTTTCGTATTACGCGGGAGCAGGTTGGGACAAGAGTACTTATTTCAAAAAACAAAATGATTGGGAGAAATACCTAATAGGTTTTCGCTCATCAAAGTAAGAACAAAAAGTATCAAGAAACATTAATAGAAAAAACCATGAGCGTAGAAGATTATAAAAAGGAAGTAGGAATGATGAACCTCGAGAAATTGATCGAGGTTAGGGAAAGTATATCCAAGAAGGAATTTCCCATTCCGGACAAGGAATTGCTACAAAGGTACGATCAGATATATACAGGGGCCATCAATGATGTGCTTCGCGAATTCACCTTGCTGAACCAAGCCTTGCCCATTCGCATAAAACCCCTACGGGAATATAGGACCATTGCCGGGTTTGCTTTTACCGTAAAAAGTTCTACCAGCACCAAGGTAAGTGGGGAAATGGAATTCCGTACGAAAATGTTGGACGAAATGCACGAGGATGCCTTTGTGGTATACGACACCAGTGGGGACGAGGAATCTACCTCATGGGGCGGGGTTATGACGGCCACAGCTAAAGGCAAGGGGGTAAGGGCCGCTTGTTTGGACGGAGGCATAAGGGATACCCATCAGATTTTGGAGGCCGATTTCCCGGTGTTTTATAAATATAAGTCCTCCAACGGAAGTTTGGGACGCTGCCTGATCACCGATTACCAGGTGCCCATACAGATCGATAAATGTTTTATAAAACCCGGGGACATCATTATGGGCGATGTGGACGGGGTGCTTTGCGTTCCCAGGGACATTGCCTATGAGGTGCTTGTAAGGGCGGAGGAAATCAAGGAAAATGAAAAGAAGATCTTTGGTTGGGTCAAAGAAGGCCAGTCGGCCAAGGATATTTCGGACAAGGGCGGTTACTTTTAAGTAAAGCCCTCGATTCCCAAAGGGTGAGCGACACTGACCTTCATGTTTTTCCCTACAAGCAGAAGCCAATAGGTCTAAAACGAATGCTAAATTGTTGAACAAATGAAACTCTCTTATCTCTTTTTTGGCAATACGCCCGATGAAAAATGGCAGCTTTGCAAGCAAATGGGCATAGATTATGCCATTGCGAAACTGGCCCCGGAATTAACGGGGCAGCCCACCATCGACGATTATGATTCCTTTGCCCGATCCAAGGCGATATTCGGGGAACATGGGTTTCAGTTATATGGTCTAGAGGGAGATCAGTTCGATATGCACCGAATCAAACTCGGATTGCCCGGCAGGCAGGACGATATTGAAAAATATCAAAAAATGCTGGAGAACATGGGGCGTTTGGGTGTTCCCCTGCTCTGCTACAATTTTATGGCGACGGGCTGGTACCGTACCCACCATGAAATTTCCGAACGTGGCGGTGCGATTGTCAGCGGGTTTAATTATGAGGCATCAAAAAAGGAACCGACCTCGCAATGGGGTACATTTTCGAAAAACCAGATTTGGGACAATTACGAATGGTTCATTGAGCAGGTCATGCCCGTTGCGGAGGCCAATAACGTGAAAATGGCATTGCATCCGGATGATCCACCGATAAGTCCGGTCAATGGGATTGCGCGTATTTTAACTTCTGCCAAAGCGATGGATAGGGCACTTTCCTTTACGGATAGTCCGTCCCATGGACTGACTTTTTGCCAGGGCACCTTTACCACCATGAATGAAAACGTCGAGGAAATGGCTAGAAAACATGGTAAAAACGGTAAGATCTTTTTTGTTCATATCAGGGATGTAAGAGGCACACCGGAAGATTTCAGGGAAACTTTTCACGATAATGGGCCGACCGATATGTTCAGGATGATCCAAGCCTATAAGAAGGTCGGTTTTGAAGGCCCTTTACGTTCGGATCACGTGCCGACAATGGCCGGGGACGATAGTAAAAATGTCGGTTATGGGATGAAAGGCAACCTTTTTGGTGTTGGCTATATAAAAGGGTTGATGCACGGTTGTGGTATTGAAATTTCTTAAGATCAATTGAATTGTATCAAACCCGAAAAAATGAAAAAGGTCAATATAATATTTGGTTTACTTCTTTTCCTGATTTGCAACAGCAAACTGCAAGGTCAATCTAATGACAGCAGGTATTTTACGGGAAAAAATCGTGATGGGATAAGGGAAAAAATATCCGTGGAAAACAAATATCTTCAAAAGGCACAACGAAATATAGAACTTTTGCGAAAGGGAAATGCTTCATTGTCCTTTGTTGATGCTAATGGCAACCCCATAAAAAACCTGAAAATAGAATTGAAACAGATTAGCCAGGACTTTTTGTTCGGAAATCTTAGCGAGGAAGTAGTAGACCTTCCACCTGATGAGGCCAAAAAGTTTGAGGAGCGGTTCACGGCTCTTTTTAATTTTACCGAACTAACGGTCAAATGGCAGCCCTATGAACCGAGACAAGGTAGGCCGGAATGGCAAAAGCTCCAAAAAAAATTGGATTGGTGCAAGAAAAACGGCATAACCCCTAAAGGACATGCGCTGGGGTGGACACACAGGGCAGGAACTCCCGATTGGTTGTTAAAATTGCCTGTGGAAACGGCGAATGATTTGTTCAAGGCGAGAATTCAAAATCTCGTTGGGGGATTCAAAAACCAAATAAGGTCGTGGGATGTGGTAAATGAACCTGTCAATACCATTCCCTGGGAAATGGCTTTAAAGGATACTGTTTCCGAGGAAGCCAAGATAGATGACGGTTCAAGATATGATACTAAAAATATCAGTGTACATCAAACCCTGCCCTGGGTCGCAAATTCATATCGGTGGGCGGCCGAAGCAGATAAAAACGGCGAGTTTATCCTGAATGAGTTCTATCTGATTGCCAAACCTGATATCCGTGAAAAATTTTATCGATTAATGAAGGAACTGCAAAGGAAAAATATTCCCGTGACCGGAATTGGCATCCAGGCCCATGAACCAAGGGATATGTGGTTTTCTCCAATAGAACTTATAAAAACCTTTGATAGGATGAACGAACTTGGATTACCGCTCCATATTACCGAATTTATCCCGCAATCGTCCGGAAATCCCATTACCGGGGATTGGCGAAAGGGAATATGGAGCGAGGAGGCCCAAGCGGACTATGCCGAGCAATTTTACACCTTGGCATTCGGGTATCCGTCCATGGCATCAATACATTGGTGGGGACTTTCAGACAAAAATATTTGGTTAAAAGGGGGTGGGTTAGTGGATGAGGCCTACAATCCGAAACCGGTCTACGATAGACTGATCAAACTAATAAAACAGGACTGGATGACCAAAGATTTAAAGTTGAGCACAAATCGCAAAGGTGAAGCTTCCTTTCGTGGGTTTTATGGGAATTACCAATTAACGGTCACCCAATCCAACGGAAATGAGAAATCGTTCCGTGTACATCTAGGAAAAGGCACGGACACCAATTTTGAGTTTCAGTTGGATTAACCTACGTTAAAACACACAACAGATCACTTATTTACCCGAGAATAACTATCCATTTAAAACTTTGATTTATGAAAACCCTTCTCCTAAAAAGATGTTTGCCGATTGCAATTTTACTTTTCTCTTATAACACATCGGCACAATTCATAGTTACAGCTCCCGATCGGGTAAAAACCCCTTTAAAGGTCGACATGAAATATATTGGTACAATAGTACCAAGATCGACCAAAGAAATTGCATCGTCCAGAATAACCGTAGGAACCGAAACACTGGATCGGGACCATGTGGTTTGGGACAATTACAAAGCTTATCTACCTCCTTTGGGAGTAAAAAAAATAAGATTACAGGCTGGATGGGCGAAATGTGAAAAAGTAAAAGGGGAGTATGATTGGACATGGCTGGATGAAATCGTCGATTATGCCGTTGCCCATGATATAGAGCCATGGTTGCAAACCTCGTATGGAAACCCAATTTATGAAGGTGGCGGCGATATAAACCTATTAAATTCATTAATGACCTCTGAAGAGGGTTATAAAGCTTGGGACAAATGGGTTGCAGCATTGGTAAATCGATATAAAGATCGGGTTGCTGAATGGGAAATATGGAACGAACCTGATTTAAATGGACATATAGACCCCGTTACGACAGCAAAATTGAATTTGCGCACGGCGACTATTATAAAAAAAGCACAACCTGAAGCTAGAATTGCCGGATTGGCATTTGCCTCCAATAGCGACAAGGAATATTTGGATACGTTCTTAAAGGTTATATCTGACGCAGGTAAACTGGACTTGTTCCATTGGATTACCTATCATAGTTATACTATGAGGCCGGAAGACGCCTATACCAAGAAACGTGTACTTGGTCTTCGGGAGGTGATCAGAAAATATTCCGACAAATTATTGTTGCGCCAAGGAGAAAATGGCGCTCCGTCCACCTATATTCCCAGTTTTGCCCTTTCCAAATACTATTGGACCGAGTATACCCAAGCTAAATATGATATGCGGCGGTTATTGGGCGATCTGGGCCACGATATTGAAACATCGGTATTTACCATTATAGACATATATTATAATTGGGGCGATAGGGCCGTTTTAAACACCAAAGGATTGATTCAGTCCGATACTACTATGGCGGCCATAAGGCCTAAAGTGGCCTATTATGCCGTTCAGAACATAGCCTCCCTATTCGATGATAGCCTAGTGCTCGACCCGGAATTTGGCTATTCCGCTTCGCCCGGCAACTCGATGTCCGTGTATGGATATGAGGACAAAAACACCGGTAAGAAGTTGGTAGCACTTTGGCTGGATGGCCAAAATGTCACCAATTCCTTTGAAACCGCTCCAATCGAAATAACCTTCGAAAACACGGACTTCAAAACTCCGGTCTGGGTGGATCTGATGACGGGAAAAACATATGATATTTCCAAAGATCACTGGAAAAATAGCGGAACCGGTACCGTTTTTAATATCCCCATATATGATTCGCCGGTATTGATCGCCGAAAAATCGTTATTACATACACAAAAGTAGAACCGCACAAATCAAACTATGAGAGCCCAAAATTTTGTTGTTAACATAATCGTATTGGCAAGCCTATTACTCCTTGCCATCTCTTGCAAGGATGCGCCGGATAAGCAAAAGGAAGTTTCAGATAAGAATCCCTTGAAAGACTCCCTCCTGGTCTATAAGCCCTATTCGCCACAACCGACAGATCGGACCATTTCAAGATCGGACTACAAAGAGAAGCTGTACGGGTTTTGGTTGGGTCAATGTATCGCCAATTGGACGGGCCTTGTCACCGAAATGGACAAGATAGGTGGGGGCGGTAAAGATGGTAAGGCCGCCGGTTTTTACACGAGGGAAAATTGGGGCAAAGCCGACCATCCCAATCTATGGGGCATAAATAATTTTTCGGATACCATTACTTATTTATATGCGGACAGGGACAGTATTTGGGGAGCGGACGATGATACCGACATAGAGTACATATATCAGGATCTTTTATACCGGAACCAAACAAGTGTTTTAACACCCGAACAGATAAGGGATGGTTGGTGGAAACATATTCGGCCAGAGGAAGAAAATTTCCTTTGGGTAAGCAACCAAACGGCATTTACGTTGATGCAAAAAGGGATATTGCCACCCCATACCGGCAGTCCGGACCTTAATAAGCATTATGATATGATCGACGCAGAGCTTACGACCGAAATATTCGGTTTTTTTGCACCTACCCGTCCGGAGATTGCATTGAAAATGGCGCATTTGCCTATACGGACCACTGCCAGAAAAAATGCCGAATGGATTGCCGAATTCTACGTCATAATGTATTCGTTGGCACCGATGGCCGATAAGGAAATGTCCACAAAGGAAAATCTTGAATGGATTGCCACTGAGGCCCGTAAGCGTTTGCCAAACGACTCGTACTCCGCAAAAATGTACGATTTTGTACAAGAACAGTATAGATCCGGGGTTACTTGGGAGGAAGCTAGGGACGCGCTTTACGAAAAATATCAGGTTCGGCAGGAGGATGGCTATATGTGGGCAACAAAGGAGACCTCATGCAATGGCTGTTTTGCGGCGGGCATCAATTTTGGGGCGAGTATAGTGAGCTTGCTGTATGGGGAAGGCGATATAAAAAAAACTATAAAGATCGGCGCTCTCGCGGGTTGGGATTCGGACAATCCAACGGCCACTTGGGGAGGCCTTTTAGGTTTTATGCTTGGTAAGGGGGGAGTTGAAAAAGCTTTTGGACACGAATTTTCCGAGAAATTCAATATTCATAGAACTAGAATCGGTTTCCCGAACAATGGTATCGATACATTTGACAACATGGCCAAAAAAGGAATCTTCATTATAGATAGGGCGGTACAGGACCAGATGGGAGGTGGGATTGATTTGGAAAATGACATTTGGTATATTTCAGAAACAGACGTTATCATAGAATCAGGTAGTTAATTTCAAGATGTTGCAACTATTGAAAATCTAAACGAACACTTGAACAATTATCGATTAATATATGTGTCAGATTAAAAACCTCCCACTACTTTCAAAATTGGACGTGAGAACCTCAGTGAAATTGCAAGCTTAGGTTATATTCTACATGTAAGGAACTTGCCACTTGAATTAAGGTAGGGCTTGCTGATTTTCGTAAGGATTATAAACTTTAGGCCGCTACGGTTCGGTACGCATTTCGGCGACCATTTCCGATCGGTGCAAAAACCTTGCTCAAGAGCCCTTTCATGACGCCGGGAAATTCCCCATAACGGAACA